>NZ_PZZL01000007.1 GCF_003046185.1 Phreatobacter oligotrophus | reverse complement strand
CTCCTCCTCGGCCCGCGTTGCCGTCAGAGCGCCTTGCTCGGCAAGCCGCCGCCAGGTGAAGAGCTGGTTGGGCGATACACCGTGACGGCGGGCCATCAGGCTCACCGACGAGCCCGGCTCATTGGTCTCGGCGACCATCTCCAGCTTCTCCGTCACCGTCCATCGGCGCCGGCGCTGTGGTCCCTCAAGGACCTCACTCTTCGGATAAGAACCAGTCATGCGCACGACATTACTCCTAACCCTTATCTTAAGGGTGGGTCGTGTCCGGGTAATTAGGGGGCTGGTTCATGCCCCTTCTTTACGATGGCCCAGCGTTGGCTGGTCGAGGAGGCAAGAGACCAGCTCATGGGCCTTGGTCTTCACGTGTTCTCTCCCGTCCATGATGTCGGAAAAGGCCCCGCGTCGGTTGTCGCGCCACTTGATCTCGCAGGATTGGATTCGAGCGATCGCGTCTTTGCCATTGTCGACGGTTTGGACGCAGGGACAATCTTTGAGGTCGGTTATGCTCGCAAGCTGGGCCTTCCGGTCTACTGCTACGGCGAAACCATCGACCCTGAAGACAGCAAAATGATCACTGGCTCCGGCTGTCATCTGATCGCAGATTTTGCCACGGCCATCTACCACACCGCGTGGAAGTGCTGAGGTGGGTAGGGCATTGCTCCTATCTGGAGGAATGGACTCGGCAGCTTTGGCCTGGTGGCTTCGCCCGGAGCTCGCCGTGTTCGTCAACTACGGGCAGCGCCCGGCAGTGGCGGAGGAACGAGCTTCTGTCAAACTGGCCGGCGAGTTAGGAATTCCGCTTGAGGTTGTCTCGATCGATTGTTCCTCACTGGGCTCCGGGCAATTGGCTGGCCATGCTTCCCTGCCCGACGCTCCGACGCCTGAGTGGTGGCCTTATCGCAATCAATTGCTGATCACGATAGCAGGGGCCGTTGCGCTTCGGTGCGGAGGTGTCAATTCGATCATCATCGGATCCGTGGCAGAGGATGCCATCAACGGCGACGGCTCGGCAGCCTTTCGCTCGGCCCTGAGCAACGCGATGAGGGTTCAAGAGGGCGGCGTAGGCCTCGAGGCGCCAGCGGCCGGGCTGAGTAGCGTCGAACTCGTTCGGAAATCAGGAATCCCCGCAACGCTCCTCGGTTGGAGTCATTCCTGCTTCGTCAGCGACACACCATGTCTGAAGTGCAGAGGCTGTAATAAGCACCTCCACGTTCTCGACCAACTGGGGCTACGATGGCCCTGATGCGAAGGTGCTAACCGGGGCCACCTCCCTGTATCGATTCCATTATCGAAAATCGCCGCCGCGCCATGATCCCTCGGTAATGCCGGTTTGGCAGTCACTTCTTCCGGCAATATCTTACCGATGAGGCCACGGTCTTAGCAGGTGACGTTGCCCCTCTGGGATAATCCAGTTTGAAGTTCGTTCTGGCCCATCGAGAGGACCAGAACATGAGGCGCAGCCGCTTCACGGAAGAGCAGATCATCGGGATCTTGAAGGAGCACGAGGCCGGGATCCCGGTCTCTGACCTGTGCCGTAAGCACGGGGTCAGCGATGCGAGCATCTACAAGTGGAAGGCCCGCTTCGGCGGGATGGACGTATCGGAGGCCAAGCGGCTGAAGGCGCTCGAGGACGAGAATGCCGAGCTGCAGCGCACACGGGCTGACGTGATGCTGTTCAACGTCGCGTGTTGACGACGGCAGCGGAATCCTTGACCGCTCGGAACGTGGTGCACGCACTCGAGAATGCTGCAACCCCATGCGGCTATCTGGAGGGGCTTGACGCCGAAGTCATCGCTGGCGAGCAGATCTGTGCCGCCCTAAACTAGGTGAGCGGAAATGGCGTGCGCGTTGAGGTCGTCGGATTGGCGTGCCAGATTTCTAGCGCTGGCTTTTTGCCTTAGTTCGCTCGTGAGCCTTTATTAGGGGGTGAACGACACCTCGCAGCCGCGCCAATGCCAGCTCACGCAGCATGTCACGATTGAGCACGGCATATCCCTTGAGAAAGAACAATGTTCCGCCCTCTCGGAGAGCTTTGAACAATGCAGGGTCGGTCGCAGCAAGCCTGGGGTCAGGCCCTGTCCAGGCTATCTCGGCCGCGCCGTGCAGCGCGACCACGTTCATATCCTGCAGAGCTTTCGCGATAACAAGCGGGTCTCTCTTCAGATCTACCAGCAAGCGCGTTCCCGCAACATGAACTTCGCGCGTGATCAATCGTTCAATCCTTTTCCTGTTTTAGCCCGCGGTCGGGCGGGGCGGATACGCTGGCGGTTTGATTGCCGCGTTAGAGCCAGAACAACCATGTTGTCGGCGGCGATCTCCCGGTGCTCTTGGGGCAGCTGTCGAACCGCCTCCATGATGGCGTCTTCGTCGAGGCCCTTGGCGTTCATCAAAAAAGCGATGTCCTCCAGATCTTGCGGAGAAGCTCGAACCAGTTTCGCTGCCGCTAGAATGGCGGGGGGAGGGGCCTCCACAATCAGCTTATTGCCCGACCAGACCAGCTTGTTCGGTGCCCCTCCTGGCCATCGTCTTTCTTGAATGTCAAAGGGCGGTAGGCGGACGACTCCATCATCAACGATCTGGAGATAGATCCGATCCGGTGCCAGCTCTACAGGGTCGACGTCCAGATCTGCGGCAAAGGCCATTTGCCTGATGGCTCGGTCATTAATTTTGCTAGCAGGCCGCCAAATGTCGATGTCCTGAGTCTGCCGAGCAGCTGACCCGTACGACAGAATCGCAGCCGCGCCAAAGATGCAGAGAGTTTGCGTTTCGCTTGTGGGCGATAGCGCATCATCCATCTTCTCGAAGATCTTAGTCAGGCTTTGAGAGTCGATTTTCTCGATCAAGGTGGCGTCCGTCAGGTTCGCGTACGTTCAGTATATGGCGATCATTCCGGAACGGCGCCAGTGCGGGAAAAGCGGGGTTACTGCTGGGGGAGATGTCAAGTTGGTTGGTTCAGCCGGATATTATTCTGCCGGGTTTGCCTCCTAGTCGCGGACGATATCGGTAGATCGTGAGCTTTGGAACGGGCGCGACTCCCTGCTTCCACGGCCCCTGCCGCGAGAACGTCAGCCGCTTCTCATTATGACTTGACTAGGCGGGTCATGGCCCATTTTGAACCGTCGCACCGCAGCGTCATACGTACTGGCGGATAGCTACGTCCGTGCCAGTTAAAAGCTGCACCACGGCCTAGGCATCAGCCGTTCCTACAGTGCTGCTGTAGCGCCCGGCCCGAATTCAGGCTTCTGCTAATTGGCTGTGACCACCCGCGAGCAAGGAAGAGAATTCCCTGCCTGAGGCATTTCTTCCTCAGCCAAAAGGAAATCGGTACTAGGATCTGACACCGTCGAAGAAGGTGCGCTCGGGACAGCGCTTACGGATTACCGGTGGCCAGTGGCGATCGGCGGGATGGGGAATGAAGGCGCGACCTGTTAGGAAAGGAAGAAAATTGTCCGCTCGAGGCACTTTGTCCCCATCCAAATGGAAATAAAGATCCTGCCCGAACAAAGGCAGCAAATTGTCTGCTCCATGCGCATTTTCCCATGCCCCGAGGAAATAAATTGTCGGCTCTGACACGTCCCGTCTCCCGTCCCATCCGCCCTTCTCCCGATGTTGACGTTTACGTAAACGTGAGTTAGACAAAAGGCGAAGTCAGCCTGAGCCCTCTGTCGGGAGCTTGATGCCGGTGAGCCGCATGGCCGAACAGGACCTCGCCCGAGACGGCGGCGCCACGCTCGCCGAGCTCTTGGCGCGCACCGGCAAGGCCTCCGACAAGGAGGTCTTCACCATCCGCGAGCTGACGCGCGAATTCGGCCTCACCGCCCGCGCCCTGCGCTTCTACGAGGAGAAGGGCCTGCTGGCGCCGAAGCGCCAGGGCCAGGACCGCCTCTATTCCCGCCGCGACCGGTCGCGCTTGCGCCTCGTTCTCATGGGCAAGTGGGTCGGCTTCTCGCTCGAGGAGGTCAAGGCGATGCTCGACCTCTACGACCTCGGCGACGGCGGCGTCACACAGATGAAGGTGGCGCGGACCAAGTATCGCGAGCAGGTCGGCCGTCTCGCCGCCCAGCGGCGCGACATCGACACCGCCATGAGCGAATTGCAGCGGGCGATCGCCGTCATCGACGAGCGCCTCGCGGCCATCGGCGCCTCGGCGTCGAGCGACTGACATCCCGCCGCCGCGAGGCGGCCCAGCACGCGGCGCCGCAGGGCGCCCCTCTCGGAGGAGATGAGACCATGCCGATCTACAAGGCGCCCATCGAAGACACGATGTTCGTGCTCTACGACGTCCTGAAGATGGAAGCTTACGGCAACCTGCCGGGCTTCGCCGATGCGCCGCGCGACCTCGTCGAGGCCATCGTCAACGAGGGCGCCAAGTTCTGCGAGGAGGTGCTCCAGCCCCTCAACGTGGTGGGCGACACGGTCGGCTGCCGCCGCAACGCCGACGGCACCGTGACGACTCCGCCCGGCTTCAAGGAGGCCTACAAGCAGTACCAGGAGGGCGGCTGGATGGGCCTTGCCTTCGACCCCGAATATGGCGGCCAGGGCCTGCCGGCCACGGTCAACACCGTGGTCGGCGAGTTCATGTCCTCGGCGAACCTCGCCTGGGGCATGTATCCGGGCCTGACCCAGGGCGCCATGGCGGCCCTGCACGTCCATGCCAATGACGAGATCAAGCGCACCTACCTGCCGAAGATGACCACCGGCGAGTGGACCGGCACGATGAACCTCACCGAGCCGCATTGCGGCACGGATCTCGGCATGCTGCGCACCAAGGCCGTGCCGAACGGCGACGGCTCCTACAGGATCTCCGGCCAGAAGATCTTCATCTCGGCCGGCGAGCACGACATGGCCGAGAACATCGTCCACCTCGTCCTTGCCCGCATCGAGGGCGCGCCGGCCGGCACCAAGGGCATCTCGCTCTTCGTCGTGCCGAAGTTCCTGCCCACCCCCGACAACAAGCCGGGCCAGCGCAACGGCGTCTCCTGCGGCAAGATCGAGGAGAAGATGGGCATCCACGGCAATGCCACCTGCGTCATGAACTATGACGAGGCGACCGGCTGGCTCGTCGGCCAGGAGAACAAGGGGCTCAACGCCATGTTCGTGATGATGAACGAGGCGCGCCTGTCGGTCGGCGTCCAGGGCCTGTCGCAGTCGGAGGTCGCCTACCAGAACGCGGTGGCCTATGCGAAGGACCGCATCCAGGGCCGCGCGCTCTCCGGCCCGAAGGCGCCGGAGAAGGCCGCCGACCCGATCATCGTCCACCCCGACGTGCGCCGCACGCTGATGACGCTGCGCGCCGTCAACGAGGCCGGCCGCGCCCTGATGCTGTGGACCGCGCTGATGGCCGACGTCTCCCACCGCTCGGAGGATGCCGGCGAGCGCCAGAAGGCCGAGGACCATCTCGGCCTGATGACGCCGATCATCAAGGGCGTGCTCACCGACCTCGGCTTCGACAATGCCGTGAAGGCCCAGCAGATGTATGGCGGCCACGGCTACATCAACGAGTGGGGCATGGGCCAGTTCGTCCGCGATGCCCGCATCGCCATGATCTACGAGGGCGCCAACGGCATCCAGGCGCTCGACCTCGTCGGCCGCAAGCTCGGCGCCAATGGTGGCCGCGCGGTGATGAGCTTCTTCAACGAGGTCGGCACCTTCTGCGCGCAGAACAAGGACGACGCCACGGTCGGTCCCTTCATCGGCTCGCTGTCGAAGGGTCTGAAGGACCTGCAGGCCGCCACCATGTGGTTCATGCAGAACGCCATGGCCAAGCCCGACAATGCGGGTGCCGGCTCGACCCCCTACATGCATATGTTCGGCCTCGTCGCCATGGGCTACATGTGGGCGAAGATGGCCAAGGTGGCGCAGGAAAAGCTCGTCGCCGGCGCCAACGGCTCCACCGACCGCATGAACGCCAAGCTGGTGACGGCGCGCTTCTTCTTCGAGCAGATGATGCCGGAGACCGGCGCCCATCTCGCCCGCATCCAGGCCGGTGCGGATTCGATGATGGCGCTCGCGGCTGACGCGTTCTGATCCATCCGACAGCATCGGGGAGCCGGCCCCAAGCCGGCTCCCCCGTAAGGCCCTCTTCCAGCGCCGCGGCGCCCGGTGGTGTAACTGCACGCCCGGGCCGAAAGCGGCCGAAAAGACTGCAAGGGAGACCGAGATGAGCGCGCTGAACCTGCCGAAGCCCGCCTGGTACACCGACGAGCACGCCATGCTCGCCGAGAGCACCCGCGCCTTCCTCGCGAAAGATTTCACACCGAACTTCGACCGCTGGTCGGAAGAGGGCCTGATGGATCGCGACGCCTGGATCAAGGCGGCGGATGCCGGCCTGCTCTCGGCCTCGATCCCGGAGGAATATGGCGGCTCGGGCGGCGACTATAGCCACGAGGCGGTCATCGCCCACGAGATCGCCATGGCGGGGGCCGACAGCTGGGGTTGGGCCATCCACGGGCCGATCGTCGCGCCCTACATCCTCCATTACGGCACCGAGGAGCAGAAGAAGAACTGGCTGCCGAAGATGGCGACCGGCGAGCTCATCGCCGCCCTCGCCATGACCGAGCCCGGCGCCGGCTCCGACGTGCAGGGCATCCGCACCAAGGCCGAGCGCTCCGGCAATGGCTGGGTGCTGAACGGCTCGAAGACCTTCATCACCAACGGCCAGCACGCCAATTTCATCCTGGTCGCCGCCAAGACCGACCCTTCAGCCGGCGCCAAGGGCACCTCGCTCTTCGCGGTGGAGACGGAGAATGCGCCGGGCTTCCGCCGCGGCCGCAAGCTCAAGAAGCTCGGCCTCGACTGGGCTGACACCTCCGAGCTCTTCTTCGACGACATGAAGCTTCCGGCCGAGGCGCTGCTCGGCCCCGAGCCGAACCAGGGTTTCTACCAGATGATGCGCGCCCTGCCGCAGGAGCGCCTCACCATTGCCGGGGCCGCCGTCGGCATGATCGAGCGGGCGCTGACCCTGACCATCGACTATGTCAAGGAGCGCAAGGCCTTCGGCAAGGCGGTGATCGACTTCCAGAACACCCAGTTCGAGCTTGCCGACATGAAGACCGAGGCCACCATGGCCAAGATCTTCTACGAGACCTGCGTCGGCCTCCACATCGAGGGCAAGTGCGACACGGTCATGGCCTCCATGGCGAAGTACAAGCTCTCCGACCTGCAGAACACCATCGTGGACCGCTGCCTCCAGCTCTTCGGCGGCTACGGCTTCATGGACGAGTACCCGATCTCGCGGATGTACCGGGACGCGCGCATCCAGCGCATCTACGGCGGCACCAACGAGATCATGAAGATCCTGATCGCACGCTCGCTCTGACCGGCGCAGCGCTCAACTGAACCACCGGGGAGGAACCCGCATGACCGACGTCTTCGTCTACGACCACGTGCGCACGCCGCGCGGCAAGGGCAAGTCCGACGGGGCCCTCCACGAGGTGACCGCCCTCGAGCTCGCCACCACGACGCTGCGCGCCATCAAGGCCCGCAACGGCCTCGACACCAGCCTCGTCGACGACGTGGTGCTCGGCTGCGTCGACCCGGTCGGCGAGGCGGGCAGCGACATCGCGCGCGTCGCCGCCCTCAAGGCGGACTATGGCGACATCGTCCCCGGCATCCAGATCAACCGCTTCTGCGCCTCCGGCCTCGACGCGGTGAACTTTGCCGCGGCGCAGGTCATGGCCGGCCAGCACGACCTCGTCATCGGCGGCGGCGTCGAGAGCATGTCGCGCGTCGGCATGGGCGCCTCGGGCGGCGCCTGGCCGGTCGACCCGTCCATCGCGGTGAAGAGCTACTTCATGCCGCAGGGCATCTCGGCCGACCTCATCGCCACCAAGTACGGCTTCTCCCGCGACGACGTCGATGCCTATGCGGTGGAGAGCCAGAAGCGCGCCGCCAAGTCCTGGGAAGAGGGCCGGTTCAAGAACTCGGTCATCCCGGTGAAGGACATGAACGGCCTCACCATCCTCGACCGCGACGAGCACATGCGCCCGACGACGACCATGCAGTCGCTGGCGAGCCTCAACCCCTCCTTCGTCATGATGGGCGAGGCTGGCGGCTTCGACGCCGTGGCGATCCAGGCCCATCCGGAACTCGAGGGCGTCAACCACGTCCACCATGCCGGCAATTCCTCCGGCATCGTCGACGGCGCCGCCGCCGTGCTGCTCGGCTCGGCCGAGGCCGGCAAGGCCTCGGGCCTGAAGCCGCGCGCCCGCATCCGCGCCTTCGCCAATATCGGCTCGGAGCCGGCGCTCATGCTCACCGGTCCTGTGGACGTCACCAAGAAGCTCCTCAAGAAGGCCGGCATGTCGCTCTCCGACATCGACCTCTTCGAGCTGAACGAGGCCTTCGCCTCGGTGGTGCTGCGCTACATGCAGGCCTTCGACATCCCGCACGACAAGATCAATGTCTGCGGCGGCGCCATCGCGCTCGGCCATCCGCTCGGCGCCACCGGCGCCATGATCCTCGGCACGGTGCTCGACGAGCTGGAGCGCACCGGCAAGTCCACCGCCCTCGTGACGCTGTGCATCGGCGCCGGCATGGGCACCGCCACCATCATCGAGCGCGTGTGAGAGGAGTGATGACCATGAACCTCAAGAACTTCACCTGGGTCGTCGACGCCGACGGCATCGCGCTCCTCACCTGGGACATGAAGGACAAGTCGATGAACGTCATCGACGAGTCCGTCGGCCAGGACCTCAACGCGGCGGTGGATGCCGCCGTCGCCGATCCGGCGGTCAAGGGCGTCGTCATCACCTCGGGCAAGGACACCTTCTCCGGCGGTGCCGATCTCACCATGCTCGAGCGCCTCGGCCAGACCTTCAAGGACGCCATCAAGGCCAAGGGCCCCGAGGCTGCCATGGCCGACTTCTTCGAGCAGAGCCGCGCCTATTCGCTGGTGCTGCGCAAGATCGAGACCTGCGGCAAGCCCTTCGTCTGCGCCATCAACGGCATGTGCCTTGGCGGCGCCTTCGAGATCGCGCTCGCCTGCCACGCCCGCATCGCCTCGGACAATCCGAAGCTGCGCGTCGGCCTGCCCGAGGTGAAGGTCGGCCTGTTCCCCGGCGCCGGCGGCACCCAGCGCGTGCCGCGCATGGCCGACATCCAGTCGGCGCTGCAGATGCTCCTGAAGGGCGACCAGCTCAAGGCCGACCGCGCCAAGGCGATGAACCTGATCGACGAGATCGTTCCCGCCGACAAGCTGATCGAGGCGGCAAAGGCGAGGCTCAAGGCCGGCGTCGACCCGGTGAAGCCCTGGGACAAGCCGAAGTTCAAGCTGCCCTCCGGCCCGGTCTATTCGGCCGGCGGCATGATGGTCTGGCCCCCGGCCAACGCCATCTATCGCAAGGAGACCTACGACAATTATCCGGGCGCCCGCGCCATCATGAGCGCGGTCTATGAGGGCCTGCTGGTTCCCATGGACACGGCGCTCCGGATCGAGTCGCGCTACTTCGCCTCCGTCCTGCGCTCGCCGCAGGCCCAGGCGATGATCCGCTCGCTCTTCGTGTCGATGGGTGCGCTCGGCAAGGGCCTGCGCCGTCCGGCCGGCGTGCCGGCAACCCAGCTCAAGACGGTCGGCGTGCTCGGCGCCGGCTTCATGGGCGCGGGCATCGCCTATGTCACGGCACAGGCCGGCATGGACGTCGTCCTGCTCGACCGCGACGTGGAAGCGGCCGAGAAGGGCAAGGCCTATACCCACAAGCTGATGACCGACCAGGTCAACAAGGGCCGCGCCACCTCGGCGCAGCGCGAGGCGCTGCTCGCCAAGATCAAGACCACGGCCGACTATGCCGACCTCGCCAATGTCGACCTCGTCATCGAGGCGGTGTTCGAGGATCCGGCGGTGAAGGCCGACGTCATCAAGAAGACCGAGGCCGTCATCCGCCCCGACGTGATCTTCGCCTCCAACACCTCGACCCTGCCCATCACCGGCCTCGCCAAGGCCTCGGTGCGCCCCGAGCAGTTCATCGGCATCCACTTCTTCTCGCCGGTGGACAAGATGATGCTCGTCGAGATCATCATGGCGGAGAAGACCGGCGACAAGGCGCTCGCCGTCGCCCTCGACTACGTCAAGGCGATCAAGAAGACGCCGATCGTCGTCAACGACACCCGCGGCTTCTACGTGAACCGCTGCGTCGGCAACTACATCAAGGAAGCCCACCTCATGGTGATGGAGGGCGTGCCCCCCGTTATGATCGACAATCTCGCCAAGCAGGCGGGCATGCCGGTCGGGCCGCTGACCCTCAATGACGAGGTCGCCATCGACCTCGGCCTCAAGATCCTGAAGGCCACCAAGGCGCAGGTCGGGGCCCAGGCCGTCGACCCGCAGCAGGAGAAGCTGCTGACCTTCCTGGTCGAGCAGGAGGGCCGCGTCGGCAAGAAGGCCAAGAAGGGCTTCTACGAGTATCTCGACAACGGCAAGAAGACGATCTGGCCGGGCCTCAAGGCCTTCGTCGGGACGCAGCAGGACCCGGACGCGATCGACCGCCAGGAGATCATCGACCGGCTCTTGATCACGACGGCGCTGGAAGCCTCGCGCTGCGTCGAGGAGGGGGTGGTCACCGATCCGCGCGAGGCGGATGTCGGCTCCATCCTCGGCTTCGGCTTCGCGCCCTGGTCGGGCGGCACGCTCAGCTACATCGACATGATCGGCACCAAGGCCTTCGTCAGGAAGTGCGACGCGCTGGTGGCCAAGTACGGCGACCGCTTCACGCCGAACAAGCTGCTGCGCGAGATGGCCGAGACCGGCGAGACCTTCTACGGCCGCATGGCCGGCCGGAAGGCGGCGGCCTGAGGCTTCGCGACAAGCGAGGAGATGCGCGGGCGGCCTTCGGGCCGCCCGTTGCGTTTGGGGGCTACCACTGCACCGCGACGATGTCGGTCTGCCTGAAGTCGTCGCCCTTTAAGAGCAGGGGCTCGCCAGTGTCCCGTGCCAGGGCGTAGGCGATGCAGTCGCCGTAGTTGAGGCCGGCCTTGGCCTGCCCCTTGCCGAACAGACGGAAGGCGCGCCGGGCGATGTCCGCGTGATGGGGCGTCATCGCCACGATGTCGATGCCAAGCTTGACGACCATCAGGTCGAGAGCATGGCCACCGGCATCGCCCTTGCGGGCCTGGGCGATGATGCCAGCCTCGAGAATGCTGCCCGCCGACATCAGCCGCGTCCCGTCCTGCGCGATGGCGCGGATCAGATCGGCCGCCTCGGGTTCCGAGAAAAGGATCGCGAGCAGGGCAGAGGTGTCGATGACCATCCGTTACTCGACCATCGCGTCGAACCCGAGGATCGCCTCGTCGCTGCGGTGGTCGCGCATCGGCAGACTCGCGAGACTGCGGGCGACACGGAGAACGTCGTCGACCAACACTTCGGTATCGGACTGGCGACGTTGCTCCCGCGCCAGCTTCTCCTTCAGTGCGGTGACCACGGCGCCGGTGATGGTTTCGCCCGTCATCTCGGCGACCTGCCGCGCCAGCCGGTCAGCCTCAGGGTCCTTGATGTTGAGCGCCACCGCGATCTTCCTCGCTGCCTTATTGTCTTCCTTTAAAGATAGCAGATCCTGCCGATCGTCGACAGGGCGGCGGGGTGGCGGGTGCGCCTTGGCGCTGCATCGGCAGGGCGGCGCCACCAAAACCCGTGGAAAGCCGCGGCTCCGCGACCTTTGGTGCAGAGGCACATGGCTCGCATGGCGTTGCACCATGAGAATACGTGTGCTACCGGACAGCCGACTTTGGGGGCAGGTCACGCGTGTGACCCTCTTCCGGGGCTGAATTTCCCAGTCGAGACAACGGTTTGATGTCACCGTGCGAAAGCGGGGCGGCACAGGAAGACCGGAGGTTTCGACGCCTCAAGCGCGAGAGACGCGGTGGCTGGCGAAGACAAGACCGTTTCCGGCATGGCGGGGCGCTATGCATCCGCCCTTTTCGAGCTGGCGAGCGAGGCGGGCCAGGTTGACCAGGTGCAGGCCGATCTCGGTCGGTTCACCGCCCTTCTGGAGGGCTCCGAGGACCTGCGGCGGCTGGTGAAGAGCCCCGTCTTCTCCTCTGACGAGCAGGCCAAGGCGGTCGGCGCCATCCTGGCGAAGGCCGGCATCGGCGGCATCGCCGCGAACCTCATCAAGGTGGTGGCGGCGAATCGCCGTCTCTTCGCCATCGAGAGCATCATCCGCGGCTTCAACGGCCTGGTGGCCAAGTCGCGCGGCGAGATCATCGCCGAGGTGACGGTCGCCGAGGCGCTGTCGCCCACCCATTCCTCCTCGCTGTCGGCCGCCCTCAAGGACGTGCTCGGCAAGGAGCCCAAGATCGACGTGAAGGTGGACCCGGCCATTCTCGGCGGGCTGATCGTGAAGGTCGGCTCGCGGATGATCGACACGTCCCTTCGCACCAAGCTCAACGCGATTCGAACCGCCATGAAAGAGGTCGGCTGATGGACATCCGCGCCGCTGAAATCTCTGCGATCCTCAAGGAGCAGATCAAGAACTTCGGTCAGGAGGCGGAAGTCTCCGAGGTCGGCCAGGTGCTGTCCGTCGGTGACGGTATTGCCCGCGTTTACGGTCTCGACAACGTCCAGGCGGGCGAGATGGTCGAGTTCGACAACGGCATCCGCGGCATGGCGCTGAACCTCGAGACCGACAATGTCGGTATCGTCATCTTCGGCGCCGACCGTGACATCAAGGAAGGCGACACGGTGAAGCGCACCGGCGCCATCGTGGACGTCCCCGTCGGCAAGGGCCTTCTCGGCCGCGTCGTCGACGCCCTCGGCAACCCGATCGACGGCAAGGGCCCGATCGAGTCCACCGAGCGTCGCCGCGTCGACGTGAAGGCCCCGGGCATCATTCCGCGCAAGTCGGTGCACGAGCCGATGGCGACGGGCCTGAAGTCGATCGACGCGCTGATCCCGATCGGCCGCGGCCAGCGCGAGCTGATCATCGGCGACCGCCAGACCGGCAAGACCGCCATCGCCCTCGACACGATCCTCAACCAGAAGCCGCTGAACGTCGCCGGCGCCGACGAGCACCAGAAGCTCTACTGCGTCTACGTCGCCGTCGGCCAGAAGCGCTCCACGGTCGCCCAGTTCGTGAAGGCGCTCGAGGAGAACGGCGCGCTCGAGTACTCGATCGTCGTCGCCGCCACCGCCTCCGACGCCGCCCCGATGCAGTTCCTGGCGCCCTTCGCCGGCTGCGCCATGGGCGAGTTCTTCCGCGACAACGGCATGCACGCCGTCATCATCTATGACGACCTGTCCAAGCAGGCCGTCGCCTACCGCCAGATGTCGCTGCTGCTGCGCCGTCCGCCGGGCCGCGAGGCCTATCCGGGCGACGTGTTCTATCTCCACTCCCGCCTGCTCGAGCGCGCGGCGAAGATGGGTGACGACGCCGGCAAGGGCTCGCTGACCGCGCTGCCCGTCATCGAGACGCAGGCCAACGACGTGTCGGCCTACATCCCGACCAACGTCATCTCCATCACCGACGGCCAGATCTTCCTCGAGACCGACCTGTTCTTCCAGGGCATCCGCCCGGCGGTGAACGTCGGCCTCTCCGTGTCGCGCGTCGGCTCCTCGGCGCAGACCAAGGCGATGAAGAAGGTCGCTGGCAAGATCAAAGGCGAGCTCGCCCAGTATCGCGAGATGGCCGCCTTCGCCCAGTTCGGCTCGGACCTCGACGCGACGACCCAGCGCCTGCTCAACCGCGGCGCCCGTCTCACCGAGCTCCTCAAGCAGAACCAGTACTCGCCGCTGAAGATGGAAGAGCAGGTTGCGGTCATCTGGGCCGGCACCAACGGCTACCTCGACAAGCTGCCGCTGAACCGCGTGAAGGCCTTCGAAGAGGGTCTGCTCGGCAAGCTGCGCTCCGAGGGCACCATCCTCGAGGCGATCCGCTCCTCCAAGGATCTCTCCGACGACACGGCCGGCAAGCTGAAGGCCGCGGTGGAGAGCTTCGCGGCGTCGTTCGGCTGATCGCCGGGCGGTGAGCTACGTCGGCGACAGCCTCGGGCCGGGCGAGACCATCGTCCATGAAGCGACGATCCACTGGATCGTCTACTTCTGGCCCATCGTCGCCGTGATCGTCGGCCTCGCCGCCACGGTCCTCGCCTGGCCCTATGGCCTGGCGGTGCTCGCGGCGGCGGCGCTCTGGCTGCTGGTGGCCTGGTTCCTGAGCCGGACCACCGAGCTGGCGGTCACCTCCCGCAAGGTGGTGGCGAAGTGGGGCCTCGTGGCCCGCTCCACCATCGAGCAGAGGCTCGAAAAGGTCGACTCCATCTCGGTCGACCAGACATTTCTCGGTCGCGTCCTCAATTTCGGGAACGTGACCGTCCATGGGACGGGCATCAACGCCACGCCCATCAAGATGATCGCGGATCCGCTGGTCTTCCGCCGCAAGGTGGAACAGGCCATCGAAGCCAGAAGGGACGTCGGCTGATGCCGAGCTTGAAGGATCTGAGGAACCGCATCGCCTCCGTGAAGGCGACGCAGAAGATCACCAAGGCCATGCAGATGGTGGCCGCGGCGAAGCTGAAGCGCGCCCAGACGGCGGCAGAGGCGGCGCGCCCCTATGCCGAGAAGATGGAGGCGGTGCTCGCCAACCTGACCGCCGGCGTCTCGGGTGCCGATGCCCCGGTGCTGCTGTCCGGCACGGGCAAGGACCAGGTTCACCTGCTCGTCGTCGCCACCGCCGAGCGCGGCCTGTGCGGCGCCTTCAACAGCTCCATCGTCCGCCTCGCCCGCGAGCGGGCCCTGGCCCTGCAGGCCGAGGGCAAGACGGTCAAGTTCTTCTGCGTCGGACGCAAGGGCTACGATCTCATCCGCCGCCAGTTCGACAAGCAGATCGTCGGCTACATCGAATTCCGCGCGGTGAAGCAGCTCTCCTACGCCCAGGCCGAGGAGGTCAGCACCCAGGTGCAGAAGCTCTTCGCCGACGGCCAGTTCGACATCGCGACGCTGTTCTTCTCGAAGTTCAAGTCGGTGATCTCGCAGATCCCGACGGCGCAGCAGATCATCCCGGCGCAGGTCGCCGGCGAGGCCGCCCCGGCCGGCGCCGACACCGCCCCTTACGAGTTCGAGCCCGGCGAGACCGAGATCCTCGCCGATCTCCTGCCGCGCAACGTGACCATCCAGATCTTCAAGGCGATCCTCGAGAACGCCGCGTCGGAGCAGGGCGCCCGCATGTCCTCCATGGACAATGCGACGCGCAATGCCGGCGAGATGATCAAGAAGCAGACGCTCAAGTACAACCGCGCGCGTCAGGCGATGATCACCAAGGAACTCATCGAAATCATCTCGGGCGCTGAGGCGCTCTGAGCTCACGTCATTGAACGAGGACCCCATCATGGCAAAGACAGCGACCAACGCGCCGGCGGGTACCGGCCGGATCAGCCAGGTCATCGGCGCCGTCGTCGACGTGCAGTTCGACGGGCATCTGCCGCAGATCCTGAACGCGCTCGAGACCAGCAACAACGGCAACCGCCTCGTTCTCGAGGTCGCCCAGCACCTCGGCGAGAACACCGTCCGCTGCATCGCCATGGACACGTCCGAGGGCCTGGTGCGCGGCCAGGAGGTCAAGGACACCGGCCAGCCGATCGCCGTTCCCGTCGGTGACGAGACCCTCGGCCGCATCCTCAACGTCGTCGGCGAGCCGATCGACGAGGCCGGCCCGGTCAAGACCACGCTGACCCGCGCCATCCACCAGCCGGCCCCGACCTTCGCCGAGCAGGCGACGGAAGCCGAGATCCTCGTGACCGGCATCAAGGTCGTCGACCTCCTCGCCCCCTACGCCAAGGGCGGCAAGATCGGCCTGTTCGGCGGCGCCGGCGTCGGCAAGACCGTGCTCATCCAGGAGCTCATCAACAACGTCGCCAAGGCCCACGGCGGCTACTCGGTGTTCGCCGGCGTCGGCGAGCGCACCCGTGAGGGCAACGACCTCTATCACGAGTTCATCGAGTCCGGCGTGAACAAGAAGGGCGGCGGCGAAGGCTCCAAGTGCGCCCTCGTGTTCGGCCAGATGAACGAGCCGCCGGGCGCCCGCGCCCGCGTCGCCCTCTCGGGCCTGACCATCGCCGAGCACTTCCGCGACCAGGGCCAGGACGTGCTGTTCTTCGTCGACAACATCTTCCGCTTCACCCAGGCGGGCTCCGAGGTGTCGGCGCTTCTCGGCCGCATCCCCTCGGCGGTGGGCTATCAGCCGACGCTCGCCACCGACATGGGCGCCCTCCAGGAGCGCATCACCACCACCCAGAAGGGCTCGATCACCTCGGTGCAGGCGATCTACGTGCCGGCGGACGACCTCACCGACCCGGCGCCGGCCACCTCCTTCGCCCACCTCGACGCGACGACCGTGCTCAACCGCTCGATCGCCGAGAAGGGCATCTATCCGGCGGTGGACCCGCTCGACTCGACCTCGCGCATGCTCGACCCCCGCGTCATCGGTGACGAGCACTACGCGGTGGCCCGCAAGGTCCAGCAGACCCTGCAGCGCTACAAGGCGCTCCAGGACATCATCGCCATCCTCGGCATGGACGAGCTCTCGGAAGAGGACAAGCTCACCGTCGCCCGCGCCCGCAAGGTCGAGCGCTTCCTCTCCCAGCCCTTCCACGTCGCCGAGGTCTTCACCGGTGCTCCCGGCAAGTTCGTCGACCTGAAGGACACGGTGAAGGGCTTCGGCGATCTCGTCGAGGGCAAGTACGACCACCTCCCGGAGGCCGCCTTCTACATGGTCGGCACCATCGAGGAGGCTGTCGAGAAGGGCCGCAAGCTCGCCGCCGAAGCCGCCTGAGCGGCTTGAGAAAGAGGATCGCACGACATGGCGACCTTCCATTTCGAACTGGTCTCGCCCGAGCGTCAGCTCTTCTCGGGCGCCGTCGAGCAGGTGGTGGTGCCGGGTTCCGAGGGTGACTTCGGCATCCTCGCCGGGCACTCGCCCTTCGTCTCGACGCTGCGGCCGGGCATCCTGACCATCCACGCCGATGGCCAGCCGAAGCGGCTCTATGTCCGCGGCGGCTTCGCCGAGGTGTCGTCGGGCGGCCTCACCGTGCTGGCCGAGCGCGCGACGCCGGTCGAGGACCTCAACGCCGCCCATCTCGACCAGGACATCAAGAACGCCGAGGAAGACCTCGCCGACGCCAAGGACGACGCGGCGCGGCACAAGGCCTCCGAGCGCCTCGACCAGCTCAAGGGCGTCAAGGCTGCGCTGGGCACCGCCTCCTCGACGCACTGACCCGCGTTGGGTTTCAGACTTTCGCGAAGGCCGCCTCCGGGCGGCCTTTTGCGTTGGGGGGGGCGCTTGGGGTTTGAGGGGGACCCTTTGCGCGGCTGGGGGGCGTCGTCCCGTTGCCCGTGGCGCCTGCGCCTCTCCGGCTCCGGACGCAGGATGTTCCGATCAACTCGTCCCGGCAGCGCTCCGATGACCTCTCTTCGTTGGCGCTCCGATCACCTCTTCTCGCGGGCGCACCGACGACCTCCCTTCGCGGGGCGCGTCTCCCACCTCTCCCCAGCGGGGAGAGGTCGGCCGAAGGCCGGGAGAGGGGGCTTCAGACCGATCCAGAGAAGGCTCCCCCTCTCCCGCCTCGCTTCGCTCGTCGACCTCTCCCCGCTGGGGAGAGGTGGGGCGGACCGCGTCTGTCTGAGGGGTCGAAGCTCATCCGGGGGCGTTGGCGGGGGCAGTGCGGTTCGGAGCGGGCGTGGTTGCCTCGAACCGGTCCTGGTCGCGTTGCAGCGCCCAAGTGCGTCCTTCGAGGCTCGCCATAGCATCGAGCGAACGCGAGATGCGTTCGCCTCTCGCTATGCGCTCGCACCTCAGGATGAGGACGGGGGTGAGCTGCATGCTGCCGAGACGACCGGGTTGTTGTCGCATCGGCCGCGCCCGATGCCAGACACAACCCACCTCATCCTGAGGTGCGAGCGACAGCGAGCCTCGAAGGACGCACTTCGGCAATGCAGCGCGGTAGTGGGGCAGCCCCGGTTGGCGCATCAGGCGCAACACCGGAACCTGCCTCAACACCTATCACCGAGCGCGACGCTCGTCAAGGACAAAAATCCTATCTCGGGAACCCGGGAGCCTGCCGGCACTCACCCCAGATCCGTCACCTTGATCCGCTTGACCCCCAGCGCCGCCATGTCGGCCCAGGCCTTGTCCAGCGAGCCGCCGAGGTCGATGGCCCGGCAGGCCTCCTCGACAACGAAGGTTTCCAGCCCCGCCTTGGCGGCGTCCTGCGCCGTCCAGTTGACGCAGAAATCGGTGGCGAGGCCCACCAACACGGCACGGGTGACGCCGCGCTCCTTGAGGTAGCCGCCAAGCCCCGTCGCCGTCCGCCGGTCCGCCTCCATGAAGCCGGAATAGCTGTCGACCTCCTTGCGATAGCCCTTGCGGATGATGGTCTGGGCATGGGGCAGGTCGAGCCCCTCGTGGAATTCGGCGCCGGCCGAATCCCAGGTGCAGTGGTCGGGCCAGAGGACCTGTGGCCCATAGGGCATCTGCACCACCTCGAAGGGCTTCTTGCCGGGATGGCTGGTGGCGAAGGAGGAATGGCCTTCCGGGTGCCAGTCCTGGGTGAAGACGACGTTCTGGAAGCGCCGGCCGATCGTGTTGCAGATGGCGACGACCTCGTCGCCCTTCGGCACGGCGAGCCGGCCGCCGGGGCAGAAGTCGTTCTGCACATCGACGACGATGAGCGCGGTCTGGCCGTCGATGGTGGGGCGTCCCTGGCCGCGGGCGGCGCTGGTGGCGGCCGTGGCGGTGAGCACCGAGGCCCCGGCGATCATGGTGCGGCGGTCGAGGGTGAAAGATCCGGCAGCGGGTATTCGGGGTTCGGTCACGGCGGCCTCCTCAGGGGCATGGTCCTGGAGGGTGAGGCTACGCCGATCGCCGGATGGTGCGATGCGGGAGAACCCGGATGCCACTGGGTTGCGTTTAGGGTGCCGGTCGGGCCGGTTCTCAATCTTCTGGAGGATGCCGCGCCCTTGCCGTCATGCCCGGGTTCATCCCGGGCATCCACGACTTGAACACCGCCGTCTGAAGAGAATTCGTGGATGCCCGGCACAAGGCCGGGCATGACGGGTGTGTTTCCGCGAAAATACTGTCAGGCGTCGGTATTCCGGCGGCTCAACCTTGCCCCGCTCACACCGGATGGGCGAAGGGCCGGAAGGCCTCGACGACCCGCTCGTAAACGCCGCGCTTGAAGGGGATGATGAGCCCCGGGGTTGCGTGCAGGTCCTCCCAGCGCCAGGCCTCGAATTCCGGCTTGTGGTGGCCGCCGCCGGGGCGCAGCACGTCGATCTCGCTCTCGTCGCCGTCGAAGCGGAAGGCGAACCATTTCTGCGTCTGGCCGCGATACTTGCCCCGCCAGGCCTGGCCGGCGACCACCTGCGGCAGGTCGTAGGCGAACCATTCGGAGGCCTCGGCGAGCAGCGTCACCGAGCGGACATTGGTCTCCTCGAAGAGCTCGCGGCGGGCGGTGGCCAGGGGCTCCTCGCCGGGATCGATGCCGCCCTGCGGCATCTGCCAGGCATGGCTCGCATCGACATGCTCGGGCGCCGGGCCCTTGCGGCGGCCGACGAAGACGCGGCCCTGGCGGTTGAACAGGGCGACGCCGACGCAGGGCCGGTAGGGCAGGTCTTCGAAGCGGGGCATGGCGGTGTTCCGGTCGGACAGGCAGCTTAGCCGGTGGGGGAGCGGCGGGCCACTCCGGCGGAAACCGGCACCAGCAGGATGCCCTTGGCTTCCAGCGCCCGCGCCCAGCGGGCGACGCGGTCGATGGTCACCGGCAGGGCGGCGCCGACGCCGAGGGCAAAGCCGGTCTCGCGGGCCCTCGCCTCGAGGCGGGCGAGCTGGACATCGACCTCGGCCGGGGTCGGCACGCGGTCGAGATGGACATCGCCGCGCAGGGCCGGCTGCTGCAGCCCGGCGGCGATCTGCGGGATGAGGCTGCGGGCCGAGGTGCCGTCGTCGATGACCATCAGGCCGCGGCGGTTGGCCTCGCGCAGCACCGGCGCCAGCGCGCTCTCGGAGGCCGAGAACTTGGCGCCCATGTAGTTGACGATGCCGGCATAGCCCTGGAAGCGGGCCATCGACCAGTGGAGCCGCTCGATGTTGCGCTCGGCTGGCAGGGTGGTGAGCAGGGTCCGCGGGCCGGGATCGTTTTCGGGATAGTCGAGCGGTTCCATCGGCACCTGCAGGAAGACCTCGTGCCCTTCGGCGCGGGCCCTGGCCACCATGCGCTCCAGGTCGCTCGGATAGGGCGCGAAGGCGAAGGAGACCGCGCCGGGCAGCTTGGTCATCGCCTCGGCGGTGCTCTGCTGGCTGATGCCGAGGCCGCCGATGAGGATGGCGACGCGCGGCTGGGCCGGATCGGCGCCGGGAGGCAGGCGCACGGCGCGGGCATAGACGTCGCGCGGCCGGCTGCCGTCGGGGGCGACCCGCGGCAGGATTCCCTGCGCCGTGCGCTCGACGAGGCGCGGGTCGAGGCCGGCCGTCTGTTCGGGCGGCGGCGCCGCCACCCGCACCTGGCGGGACTGACCGGACATGCCGTCGATGATGGAGATGGTGTTGCCCGGCTCCTCGGCCGGCGTGGCGGCCGGCGGGGGAGAGGCCTGCTGCTGCGGCGCCGGTTCGGCGGACCGCGGCGGGGCGGCTGCGATGGCGGCGATGGCGCGCGGCTCGCCGCCGAGCGGATTGTGGATGAAGGCGATGGCGCCGGCGATGCCGAGGATCATCACGCCGACCACGCCGGCAGCGATCGGCACGAGCGGAAGCGCCGGCCACCGCCGCTTCGTCTCCTGGTCGCTGGCCACCCCGAGCGGGGCATTGAGGTCGTCGGTCATGGCGCCCGTGTCGGCGCGGTTCGGATCACCGCTCCCCTAGATCACGGGTCAAGCGTTAAACCCCGGTTAACCAAACCGCCGAAACCCTCCACCTTCCCCTGCGGCCTCGGTGATTTTACCTGTTTTGCCGGCCGTGCTACGCACGGTCCCCTAGAGGACCAGGGAAGCGGGGCGTGCGATGAGCGCGACGACCTTCGCCGGCGTCGCCGCCATCGGCGAGGCGGCAGGCACCGAAGAGCAGATGCTGGAGATCGGCCGCAAGGCGAAGGCTGCCGCGCGGCGCCTCGCCCTTGCGACGCCGGCCCAGAAGGATGCTGCCCTCGCCGCCATGGCCCAGGCCATTCGCGCCCGCTCCGCCGCCATCTGCGAGGCCAATGCCGAGGACGTGGCCGAGGCCCGCCGGCAGGGCATGACCGCCTCCTTCGTCGATCGCCTCGCCCTCGATCCGGCCCGCGTCGAGGCCATCGCCGCGGGCCTCGACCTCGTGCGCTCGCTGCCCGATCCCGTCGGCGAGGTGATGTCGGCCTGGGACCGGCCGAATGGCCTGCGCATCGAGCGCGTCCGCGTACCGCTCGGCGTCGTCGGCGTCATCTACGAGAGCCGGCCGAACGTCACGGCCGATGCCGCAGCGCTCTGCCTCAAGTCGGGCAATGCCGCCATCCTGCGCGGGGGTTCGGACAGCTTCCGCTCGTCGCGGGCGATCCACCAGGCCATCGCCGCGGGGCTGGAGAAGGCGGGCCTGCCGGCCGCCGCCATCTCGCTCGTGCCGACCCGCGACCGCGAGGCCGTCGGCCTCATGCTGCAGGGCCTCGGCGGCACGATCGACGTCATCATTCCGCGCGGCGGCAAGAGCCTCGTCGCCCGCGTCCAGGCGGAGGCCCGCGTGCCGGTCTTCGCCCATCTCGACGGCAACAACCACGTCTATGTCCATGGCGCGGCGCCGCTCGGCATGGCCCGCGACATCGTGCTCAACGCCAAGATGCGGCGCACCAGCGTCTGCGGCGCGGCGGAAACGCTGCTGGTCGACGAGGCCTGCGCCGGCACCCACCTGAAGCCGCTCGTCACCGCCCTCATCGATGCGGGCTGCGAGGTGCGCGGCGACAGCCTCACCCGCATCGTCGATCCGCGGGTCAAGCCGGCGAGCGAGGAGGACTGGTCCACCGAGTTCGGCGACGCGATCATCGCCGTGAAGGTGGTCTCCGGCCTCGGCGACGCCATCGCCCATATCGAGCGCTACGGCTCGCACCACACCGACGCCATCGTCACCACCGACCAGGTGGCCGCCGACCGGTTCCTCGCCGAGGTGGACAGCGCCATCGTGCTGCACAATGCCTCGACCCAGTTCGCCGATGGCGGCGAGTTCGGCTTCGGCGCGGAGATCGGCATCGCCACCGGCCGCATGCATGCCCGCGGGCCGGTGGGCGTCGAGCAGCTCACCACCTTCAAGTACCGGGTGCGCGGCGCGGGACAGACCCGTCCGTGAGACCGCAGGGCAGCCGCATTGCCCGCCGCCGGCCGCGGCCGGGCGCCCGCCTCGTCCTGCCGCCGCATGCGCCGGGGATGCGGATCGGCCTGTTCGGCGGATCCTTCAATCCGCCGCATGAGGCGCATCGGCTGGCGGCGCTGGCAGCGCTGAAGAAGCTCGGCCTCGACGCGGTCTGGTGGCTGGTGAGCCCCGGCAATCCCCTGAAGAGCGGCCGGGGCCTCGCCCCGCTGGATGAACGCATCGCCGCGGCGAAGCGCCTCGCCCGCCACCCGCGTATCGCCGTGACCGGCATCGAGGCGGCGCTCGGCACCCGCTACACCTCCGACACGATCGCCGCGCTCAAGGCGCGCTGCCGCGGCGTGCGCTTCGTCTGGATCATGGGGGCGGACAACCTCGCCCAGTTCCATCTCTGGCAGAACTGGCGCGGCATTGCCGCCATGCTGCCGCTGGCGGTGATCGACCGCCCGGGCGCCAGCCTTCGCGCCAGCGCCGGTGTCGCGGCCCAGACCCTCGCCCGCCATCGCCTCACCGAAAGCGACGGCCTGCTGCTCGCCGATGCCCGCCCGCCGGCCTGGATCTTCCTGCACGGATTGAAGTCGCCGCTGTCCTCGACGGCGCTCCGCGCAAAAATGCAACTTCATTCAAATTGACTCGATCGGCTTAGCCGGGGTTCAAGCCGCGGCCCCTAGTGTGCCCCCAACAGCCACAGGGGCGGCGGACACATGAACGGCCTGATTTCCAAAAAGGCGGAACAGCTTCTGTCGAGCGTCGACGTGCTGATCGTCGACGACAACCAGTTCATGCGCAAAGTCGTGCGCAACATCCTCACCAATATCGGCATCAAGACGATCCACGAGGCCGCCGACGGCCTCGCCGGCCTAGAGCACATCCGTGTCCACGCGCCGGACATCGTCATCCTCGACTGGGAGATGCCGATGCTGAACGGGGCGGAGCTGCTGCGCATCGTGCGCAATCCGCGCTCCTTCCCGATGCCGGACGTGCCGATCATCATGCTGACCTCGCATCTGGAGCGCTGGCGCGTGATGGAGGCGACGCGGCTCGGCGTGCATGAATTCGTCGCCAAGCCGATCTCCGGCAAGGCGCTGCTGGAGCGCATCATCTCCATCATCGTCAAGCCGCGGCCGATGGTGCAGCTCGACGGCTATTACGGTCCCGAGCCGCGCAAGCTCCTGGTCGAGCCCCGTCTCAAGGCGCGCGCCCAGCAGCAGCCCGCCAACGTCGCCTGACAGGCGCGACGATTTCGGCGGGAGCCTTGCACCGGCGGGTCTTGCAAGGGCCCATCGATCCGGTTCCAATCTCCTTCGAACCATTCGAAGGAGCATGACCGTGACCACCGAGACCGCCGCCGCCACGCCGCCCGCCCATCCCGCGGGCCTCTCCATGATCGAGAAGCGGCGGATCGAGGCGGAAATCCTCAAGCACGTCTACGACCAGCTCAAGGCGAGCCACGGCGTCGAGGTGGCGCGCTCCACCATCGGCGAGGCGGTGCGCCGGTCGGCCCTGGAACAGGCCTCGCGCTTTGCCGCGCAGCAGGGCAGCACCTCGCTGCAGGCCTTCATCGACATGCAGTCGCTGTGGACCGCCGAGGGCGCGCTGACCATCGAGGAGGTCGGCCGCTCCGAGAGCACCTACGCCTTCAACGTGGTGCGCTGCCGCTATTCCGAGATGTACAAGGCGATGGGCCTCGGCGAGATCGGCGGGCTGCTCTCCTGCCAGCGCGACGGCACGTTCTGCGAGGGCTATGACCCCAAGCTGAAGCTGGAGCGCACCCAGACCATCATGCAGGGCGCCTCGCATTGCGACTTCCGCTTCACCTACGAGGCCGACCAGCCGAAGGCGTGAGGAGAAGGCTGAGGGGCGCCGCGTTCTTCGTGGCTGGTGCCTTGGCTCGCCCCTCACCCTTCCCTCTCCCCGCAAGCGGGGAGAGGGGTCAACAGCGTCATGACTCCCTCGACGACGGTGAGGCCTGCGCGACGCAGACGAACTGCCGCGACGCCGACGTCCCCTCTCCCCGCTTGCGGGGAGAGGGAAGGGTGAGGGGTCCGGCACCACGGTCCAACACTCCCTCCGCCTCCTGCCACCTCGGGGGTGGCGCGGCGCGGCACGGATCGCCATAAGGTCCCCATGGCGGAGGCGATTCACCAGGTAGACGAGACGGGCATGGGCGCACAGCCCATCCGCGGACGTGTCACGCGCCTCGCCCTCTCCCGCTTCCGCAGCTACCGCGCCGCGACGCTCGAGCCGCGCGCCGATCTGGTCGCGCTGGTCGGCCAGAATGGCGCGGGCAAGACCAATGTGCTCGAGGCCCTCTCCTTCCTGACCCCTGGCCGCGGCCTCAGGCGCGCCACCCTCGCCGAGGCCGCCCATGACCAGGGCGATGGCGGCTGGGCGGTCAGCGCCACCGTCGAGGGCCCCTATGACGAGGCGGTGCTTGGCACCGGCATCGACGGCGGCGATCCGGAGACGCGCTCGCGCCAGTGCCGCGTCGACCGCGTGCCGGTGGGCTCGGCCGCCGCCTTTGCCGATCATGTCCGCGTTGTCTGGCTGACCCCCGCCATGGACGGGCTGTTCCTCGGTTCGGCCGGCGAGCGGCGGCGTTTCCTCGACAGGCTGGTGCTGGCGGTCGACGCCGACCATGGCAGCCGGGTCAATGCGCTGGAGCGGTCGCTTCGCTCGCGCAACCGCCTGCTGGAGGAGGTCGCCCCTGATCCGGCCTGGCTCGACGCGGTCGAGCACGAGACGGCCGAGCTTGCGGTAGCGGTGGCTGCCGGCCGCGCCGAGACGGTGAGGCGCCTTGCCGGGCTCATCGAGGCGACCAAGGATCCGGCCTCACCCTTCCCCTTCGCGCTGCTCGCCCTCGACGGCACCCTCGAGGCCGGCGTGCTGGAACGCCCTGCGGTGAGCGTGGAGGACGAGTACCGCGCCGTGCTGCGCGACAACCGGCATCGCGACCGCGCCGCTGGCCGGACCACGGCCGGGCCGCACCTGACCGATCTCCTGGCGGTGCACGGGCCCTCCGGCGCGCCGGCCGAGCGGTGCTCCACCGGCCAGCAGAAGGCGCTGCTGATCGGCCTGGTGCTGGCCCATGCGCGGCTGGTGGCGGAGATGGCCGGCTTCACGCCGGTGGTGCTGCTCGACGAGGTGGCGGCCCATCTCGACCCGGCGCGCCGCGCCGCGCTCTACGACGCGCTGGAGGGCTTGCGCGCCCAGGTCTGGATGACCGGGGCCGACCCGCAGGCCTTCGAGGCCCTCGCGGCCCGCGCCGATATCTTCACCGTCGCCGACGGCGTCGTCTCCCGCTGATCCCCCCAAACGACGAAGCCCGCCACGAGGGCGGGCTTCGATGCATGTTCCGGTCGCTTGCCCGTCAGTGGGCGGCCGAGGCCTCGGTGCGGCGGCGGCGCACGATGAGGCCGATGGCCACCACCAGCACCGCGCCGGAGACGGCGGCGATGTAGTGCGGCAGCGGAGCGGCCTTCCAGCCGACGGCGGGGTTGACCAGGTCCTGGACAACGAGGGCCGGGTTGAAGGCCTGGAGCTGCTTCAGGACGAAGGGGTCGTTCAGCAGCATGTCGCCGGCGATCCAGCCGAGCAGGGCCGCGCCGGCCCAGACGAAGAGCGGGAAGCGCTCGATGATGCCGAGGATCAGCGCCGAGCCGAAGATGATCAGCGGGATGGTGAGCGCCAGACCGAAGACGAAGAGCCAGACATTGCCGTGCGAGGCGGCGGCGATGGCGAGCACGTTGTCGAGGCTCATCACCGCATCGGCGATGGCGACGGTGCGCACCGCGGCCCACAGATTGTCGGTCTCGGCGATCTCGCCATGGCCGCCCTCTTCCTCGCCGATCGCCAGCTTGGCGGCGATCCAGAGCAGCAGCAGGCCGCCGACGAGCTTCAGGAAGGGGATGGCGAGCAGATAGGTGATGATCAGGGCGAAGATGATGCGCAGGCCGACGGCCGCACCGGCGCCGAGCAGGACGCCCATCTTGCGCTGCTTCTCGGGCAGGCCGCGGCAGGCCAGCGCGATGACGACCGCGTTGTCGCCGGAGAGCAGGAGGTCGATCCAGATGATCTGGAGAAGGCCGATCCAGAATTGATTGTCCATGCCGCGTCCATCCGATGCGACCGCGGAAGGGCGGCCGGGGGTGGTGCGACATAATACGTAATTGTGCCGATGTCAGCAGGGGCCCGCAGTTTTTTTGCGAGCCCCGCCGGGATCAGACGGCTTCGGCCGTTCGCGTGCGTCGAATCAGGTAGGCGATGCCGATGACGATGGCCGCTCCGACCACTTCGGCCGGCAGCTCGAAGCGATGGACCACCTCGCCGCCGAGATAGCCCTTCACGATCGGGTCGTTGAGCATCATGTCGCCGGCCAGCCAGCCGAGCAGGCCCGCGCCGGCCCAGACGAGGATCGGCAGGCGCTCCAGCAGCTTCATGATGAGCGAGGCGCCGGCGACGATCAGCGGGATCGAGATGATCAGGCCGATGACCAGCATCGCCTTGCTGTCGCGGGCGACGGCGGCGATGGCCAGCACGTTGTCGAGGCTCATGACAGCATCAGCGATGGCGACCGTCTTCACCGCGTGGAAGAGCTTGTCGGAGGCCTGGATGTGGTCGTCGCCCTCACCCTCGTCGGTGACGAGCTTCACGGCGATCCAGAAGAGGAGCAGGCCGCCCGCGAGCCGCAGGAAGGGCATGTCGAGGAGCGTGGCGACGAAGAGCGTGAAGACGACGCGCAGCGCGATGGCGACGCCGGCGCCCAGCACCATGCCGATCAGCCGCTGGCGTTCGGGCAGGCCGCGACAGGCCAGAGCGATGACGACCGCATTGTCGCCGGAGAGGATGATGTTGATCCAGATGACCTGGAGAAGACCGATCCAGGTCAGAGTCGAGAAATCCATGGGGGCGCCCTACCGTTTGGGCGTCAAAACTAGGCAATTGCCGCCTTCATGGACATACGCAGTTGTTGCTACGTAAGGGCTTTTGCTCAGCAGGCGGCTTCTCGAAATTACGTACGTGGAAGAATCTACGTACGTAATTTCAATTAATCGTCGAGCTCCTTGGAGGGCTGCGGGAACCACCACGCGTCATGCCCGGCCTTGTGCCGGGCATCCACGAATTCTGTCGATGACGTTGTGTTCAAGTCGTGGATGGCCGGGACAGGCCCGGCCATGACGGTGGAGTTTGGGTGGAACTGCGACGGGCGGGCCGGACTGCCGTACCGGCCCCTCACCCTTCCCTCTTCCCGCGAGCGGGGAGAGGGTGACGACAACGTCTCACGGCTTCTTCGTCGTTCTGCCTGGCAGCTTGGTTGCCGATAAGCGCGCGACGCTCGTTGCCCCCTCTCCCCGCTTGCGGGAAGAGGGAGGGGTGAGGGGCCCTTTCGCCCGCGAAAGCTGCGAAGGCCCGCGAACCCTCTCGTGACGGGTTACGCCAGGGCGTCGGCCACCGCCTTGCCGCAACCGACCGTGTCGGCCGTGCCGCCGAGGTCGCGGGTGCGGTACTCGGCCTTCGCCAGAACCTCCTCGATGGCACGGACGATGGCCGCGGCCGCCTCCGGCTCGCCGAGATGGTCGAGCATCATCGCCGCCGACCAGATCTGGCCGATGGGATTGGCGATGCCCTTGCCGGCGATGTCCGGGGCCGAGCCGTGGACCGGCTCGAAGAGCGAGGGGAACTTGCGGTCCGGGTTGATGTTGCCCGACGGCGCGATGCCGATCGTGCCGGTGCAGGCCGGGCCGAGGTCGGAGAGGATGTCGCCGAAGAGGTTCGAGGCGACGACCACGTCGAAGCGGTCGGGGTTCAGCACGAAATGCGCGGTGAGGATGTCGATGTGGTACTGGTCCACGGCGACGTCCGGATAGGCCTTCTTCATCTCGGCGACGCGCTCGTCCCAGTAGGGCATCGAGATCGAGATGCCGTTGGACTTGGTGGCGCTGGTCAGCTTCTTGCGCGGCCGCTTCATCGCGAGCTCGAAGGCATATTTCAGGATGCGGTCGACGCCGATGCGGGTCATCACCGTCTCCTGCAGCACGAATTCGCGCTCCGTGCCCGGGAACATGCGCCCGCCAACCGAGGAATACTCGCCCTCGGTGTTCTCGCGCACGACGAAGAAGTCGATGTCGCCGGGCTTGCGGTTGGCGAGCGGCGAGGGGACGCCCGGCATCAGCTTCACCGGGCGCAGGTTCACGTACTGGTCGAACTCGCGGCGCATCAGCAGCAGCGAGCCCCAGAGCGAGATGTGGTCGGGGATCTTGTCGGGCATGCCGACGGCGCCGAAGAAGATGGCGTCCGAGCCGCCGATCTTCGCCTTCCAGTCCTCGGGCATCATGCGGCCGTGCTTCTCGTAATAGTCCCAGGACGAGAAGTCGTGGTGGTCGAGATCGACCGAGAAGCGGAACTTGCGCGCCGCGGCCTCGAGAACGCGCAGGCCCTCGGGCATGACCTCCTTGCCGATGCCGTCGCCGGGAATGACGGCGAGCTTGTAGGTGTTGGAACGGGCCATGGGGATCTCCTCGAGCCTCGCGCGCCGTGATCCGGGCGCCGCGCACTTCACGTCATGCCCGGCCTTGTGCCGGGCATCCACGACTTTGTCTCGCGCCGTCGTGGTCCAGTCGTGGATGGCCGGGACAAGCCCGGCCATGACGCGACGAGGGACCGTTCCAGCCGTTGGGGCGGCATAGACGGGCTGCGCCCGGCAGGCTAGAGGCCGGCGAGCCGACCTGCTATTCGTTGTCGGCGCGGATGGCGGCGATTACCGCATCGGTGACCTTGCGCGTCGTCGCCTGGCCGCCGAGATCCGGCGTGTGAAGCGACGCGTCGGCGGTGACGCGTTCGATGGCGCGCATCAGGCGGGCGGCGGCGCCGAACGCCCCGAGATGGTCGAGCATCATGGCCGATGACCAGAAGGTGCCGATGGGATTGGCGATGCCCTTGCCCATGATGTCGAAGGCCGAGCCGTGGATCGGCTCGAACATCGAGGGGAATTCGCGCTCGGGATTGAGGTTTGCGGTCGGGGCGATGCCCAGCGAGCCGGCGAGGGCCGCGGCGAGGTCGGAGAGGATGTCGGCGTGGAGGTTGGTCGCCACCACCGTGTCGATGCTCTCGGGCTTGAGCGTCATGCGCATGGTCATGGCGTCGACGATGGCCTTGTCCCAGGTCACGTCCGGGAATTCCTTGGCGACCTCCACGGCGATCTCGTCCCACATCACCATGGCATAGCGCTGGGCGTTGGACTTGGTGACGACGGTGAGGAGCTTGCGCGGCCGCGACTGGGCGAGCCGGAAGGCGAAGCGCATGATGCGGGTGACGCCGGCGCGGGTCATCATCGACACGTCGGTCGCCGCCTCGATCGGCAGGCCCTGGTGAACGCGGCCGCCGACGCCGGCATATTCGCCCTCGGAATTCTCGCGGACGATGACCCAGTCGAGCTCCGGCCCGGTGACGTGGCGCAGCGGCGAGGTGATGCCCGGCAGGATGCGGGTCGGCCGCACATTGGCGTACTGGTCGAAGGGCTGGCAGATGGCGAGCCTCAGGCCCCAGAGCGTGATGTGGTCGGGAATGTCGGGATGGCCGGCTGAGCCGAAGAGGATGGCGTCGTGGCGGCGGATCTGCTCGCGGCCATCCTCCGGCATCATGCGCCCGTGCTTCTTGTAGTACTCGCCGCCCCAGTCGAAATGGTCGAAGGCCATGGCGAAGCCACCGTCGCGGGCGGCAAGGGCCTCGAGCACCTCGACGCCGGCGGACACCACCTCGGTGCCGATGCCGTCTCCAGGAATGGCGGCGATGCGATAGGTCTTCATGGGGCGTCGGTCCTCGGGCGCCGGATGGTCGTCGGGGCGGTGTGATGCGCCCTCCGATACCGGCTTGTCAATGATCCATTGCAGCTTCCATGGAAGATGATATGGATGTTTCAGCTTTGCCGGTGACCTCCAGTGACCCTGTCGCGCTCCTCCGATCCGCCCAGCCGCCCGTCCCGGGGCGACGACGCCTATGCCGCCATCAAGGAGGCGATCCGCGACGGCACCTTTGCGCCCGGCTACCAGGCGTCGGCGCAGGAGATCGCGCTGCGCCTCGGCGTCAGCCGCACCCCTGTCCACGAGGCGCTGCTGAAGCTGCAGGAGGAGGGGCTCGTCCGCATCGTGCCGAAGCGCGGCATCGTCATCTGCGCCCTTGCCCCCGACGATGTCCGCGAGATCTACGACGTGATGATCGCCATCGAGGGCCGCGCGGCCGAACTCGCCGCGGGCCTGTCCGAGGAGCGCCGCGCGGCGGTGGCCGATGCGCTGGCCGCGGCGACGGACCGCATGGAAGCCGCGCTCGCGGCGGGCGACATGCGGGCCTGGGGCGTGGCGGATGAGGACTTCCACCGCGGTCTTGTGGAAGCCTGCGGCAATGGCCGCATCGACCGCATCGCCCGCACCGTCGCCGACCAGATGCACAGGGCCCGCATGCTCACCTTGAACCTGCGCGGCAACCTGACGGCCTCCACGGCCGAGCACCGGGCCATCGCGGCGGCCATCCGCGGCGGCGACGGCGCCGCGGCCGACCGGGCCGCGCGCGCCCATCGCCAGCGCACGCAGGGCGAACTCCTGCCGCTGCTCGCGGCCTGGGGCCTCAAACATCTCTGATCCACCAGGGCAGCCGGGCCAACCGGCGCTCCATCACCGGAGGAACGACATGACACGACTGACCCGACGCACCACGCTCGCTCTTGCCGCCCTGGCCGGTCTTGCCGCCATGCCGGGGGCGCAGGCCCAGACCTTCCCGGACCGCCCCATCACCCTCGTCGTGCCCTTCGCCGCGGGCGGGCCGACCGACATCATCGCCCGCATCATGGCCGAGCACATGGCCCGCACGCTTGGCCAGTCCATCGTGGTGGAGAATGTCGCGGGGGCCGGCGGCACCACCGGCTCGACCCGCGTCGCCCGCTCAACGCCCGACGGCTACACGCTCGTCATGGGCAATCTCGGCACGCATTCGGCCTCGGTCGGCCTCTATCCGCGCCTCGCCTATGATCCGCGCACCGATTTCGAGCCGGTGATCAATGCCGCCGGCACGCCCATGCTGATCGCCGCCCACAAGGACTTCCCGGCCAATACGCTGCAAGAGCTCATCGCCCTCATCAAGGCCAATCCGGGCCGCTACAATTACGGGCATGGCGGCGTCGGCTCGACCTCGCACCTGACCTGTGTGTTCTTCCACCACCTCGTCGGCGCACCGGTCCAGCACGTGCCGTTCCGCGGCTCCGGCCCGGCCATGGCGGCGCTGCTCGGCAAGCAGCTCGACTATGTCTGCGACCAGACGGTCGGCATCGTGCCGCAGCTCGCCAACCTCAAGACCTTCGTGGTGGCGACGCCCGGCCGCCTGCCGACGGCGCCCGATGTGCCGACCAGCGCCGAGGCGGGCCTTGCCGCCTTCCAGGCGGTCGGCTGGAACGCCATCTTCGCGCCGAAGGGCACGCCGAAGGAGATCGTCGACCGGCTGAACGCCGCCGGCCGCGCGGCGCTGGCCGATGAGGGCGTGCGCCGCCGTCTGCTCGAGCTCGGCTGCGAGATCCCGGATGCGGCCGGCCAGACGCCGGATGCGCTGCGGGCGCATGTGGCGGCGGAGGTCGACAAGTGGACGCCGGTCATCCGGGCCGCGGGTGTGACCGCGAACTGAGGCTCGGCGGTGTCGCGCGAGACAGCAGCGACATCGATCATGCGCCTGAGCCTCACCCGTCATGCCCGGCCTTGTGCCGGGCATCCACGACTTCCCTTCAAGCGGCTGTGTTCAAGTCGTGGATGGCCGGGACAAGCCCGGCCGTACCGGTCGAGGTGCACCCGCCCCAAGACTGAGGGGCGCCGACCTTCACCTCTCCCCAGCGGGGAGAGGTCGGCCGCAGGCCGGGAGAGGGGGCTCTGTAGGGGCAACGCTCTCCGCCTCTCCCGCCTCGCTGCGCTCGTCGGCCTCTCCCCGCCGGGGAGAGGCGGCGCTCCAGCCCGCGGACCTCACCTCAGCCGAAGAACGCCTCCAGCTCCCCGGCAACCTCCTCGGGAAGCTCCTCGGCGAGGTAATGCCCGCCGGGCAGGGCGCGGCCGGAGACCTCCACCGCCCGCTGCCGCCAGAGCTCCAGCGCGTCGAAGCAGCGCTCGATGACGCCATGCTGGCCCCAGAGCACCCGCATGGGGCAGGCGACCTTCCTGTCGCCGTCGGCATCGTCATGGGCGATGTCGATGGTGGCGGCGGCGCGGTAGTCCTCGCAGCTCGCATGGATGGTGGCGGGGTCGCGGAAGCAGCGCAGGTATTCGGCGAGCGCCTCCGGCGTGAAGGGCGACAGGCCGGCCGAGCCCGAGCCGCATTTCTTCAGCCAGTAGGCATCCGGGTCGGCGGCGATCATCCGCTCGGGGAAGGGCGCGGGGGTGATGAGGAAGAACCAGTGCCAGTAGGCGCGGGCGAAGGTGTCGGTCGTCCCGGCATACATCTCGCGGGTCGGCGCGATGTCGAGGACGCAGAGCTTCCTGACCCGCTCGGCATGGTCGAGGGCGAGGCGGTGGGCGACGCGGGCGCCGCGGTCATGGCCGCAGACGAAGAAGGTCTCGTGGCCGAGGGCCGACATCACCTCCGCCATGTCCTTAGCCATGGCGCGCTTGGCATAGGGCGTGTGGCCGGCATCGGTCGCCGGCTTGCCGCTGTCGCCATAGCCGCGAAGGTCGGCGGCGACGACGGTGAAGCGCTCGGCGAGCCGGGGTGCGACCTTGTGCCAGAGCACGTGGGTCTGCGGGTAGCCGTGGAGCAGGAGCAGCGCCGGGCCGGTGCCGCCGGTGCGCAGCCGGATGGTCGTGCCGGACGTGGCGATGTCCAGTTTCCTGAAGCCGGGGAAGAGACGGTCCGTCACCGCATGCTCGATCATTGGTCCTCCTCGGTGCCACACCCTGATGCCGCACCCATTGCCGCGAAGCGTCGCAGCCCTAGCTCCTGACTATCCAACCCGCCGGGAATTGGCTATGCCGGGCCGGAACCGGGCATAACACGACCCGGATGCGGACTTTCCAGAGTTCAGGAGGACCTCCATGAATCGTCGTCATCTCGTTGCCGCGACCGCTGCGGCCCTCGTCGCCGGCGCCATGCCGGCTGCCGCGCAGACCTATCCGGCACGGCCCATCACCATGATTATCCCGTTCGCCGCCGGCGGCCCGACCGACGTCGTCGCCCGCATCGTGGCTGAGGCCATGTCGAAGAACCTCGGCCAGGCCATCGTCATCGAGAACGTCGCCGGCGCCGGCGGCACCACCGGCTCGACCCGCCTCACCCAGGCGGCTCCGGACGGCTACTCGATCATGATCGGCCATACCGGCACCCACGCCGCCTCGGTCGCGCTCTATCCGAACCTGCGCTACAACCCGGTCTCGGATTTCGCGCCGATCGGCCTGGTCAACACCAACGCCATCCTGATCACCGCCAAGAAGGCGCTGCCGGCGAACAACCTCACCGAGTTCGTCGCCTGGCTGAAGGCCAATGAGCGCACCGCCAACAACGCCCATGCCGGCATCGGCTCGGTCAGCCACACGACCTGCCTCCTGCTGCACGCCATCATCGGCGTGAAGCCGCAGTCGGTCCCCTATCGCGGCACCGGCCCGGCCATGAACGACCTCGTCGCCGGCCAGGTCGACTATCTCTGCGACCAGGTGGTCAACGTCGCCCCGCAGGTCCGCGCCGGCACGATCAAGGCCTTCGCCGTCGCCCAGCCGCAGCGCAACGCCGCCCTCCCCGACGTCCCGACCACTGCCGAGGCCGGCCTGCCCGCCTACCAGGTCGTCGTCTGGAACGCGATGCTCGCGCCGAAGGGCACGCCGGATGCGATCGTCACCCGCCTCAACCAGGCCCTCGTCGCCGCGCTGAACGATGATGGCGTAAAGGCCCGCCTCGCCGAACTCGGCGCCGACCTGCCGACCGGCAACCTCGCCACCCCCGCTGGCCTGCGCGCCTTCCTCGAGGCCGAGATCGCCAAGTGGACCCCGGTCATCAAGGAGGCGGGCGTCACCGCCTCCAACTGAGGACGCGGCCGACAGCCGGCCACCGACCCTCTCGAACCGAAAGGCCCCGTCGTCACCGGCGGGGCCTTCTGCTTTGTGGGGGATCAGCGGGGGGCGGGAAGGCGCTGGTCGAAGCGTCGCGACCATTCGCTGAGGATCCGGTCGCGGTTCTGCGCCATCCAGGAGAAGTCGCTGCGCAGCATGCGGGCTTCGGCGAAGGGCGGATAGTTCGCCGGCTTGTTGGCGACGTCCCGGTGCGCCACCACGGCGTAGAACTGGGCATAGAGCTCGTTGGCGCGCTTGCTCGCCGCCCAGTCGGCGATCCGGCGGGCGGCTGCGGCCTGGGCCGGTGGCCGGTTGCGCATCAGCGCGAAGGCCTCCATCTCCCAGCCCGCCCCGTCCTCGGGCACCACGACGTCAATGGGCGCGCCATTGGTTCGCTCGCGGGCGCCACGCATGTCGAAGGACAGGCCGACGACGCGCTCGCCGCGCCCGGCCTGGACGCAGGGCGCGCTGCCGGAATGGGTGTAGAGCGCGATGCTCTCGTGCAGCTGTTCCATGAACCGCCACGCCGCCTCCTCGCCCATCATCTGGATCCAGCCCGAGACCAGCAGGAAGCCGGTGCCGGAGGAGGCGGGATGCGGCATGACGATGCGCTGGCGCAGCGAGGGATGGAGCAGGTCGCTCCAGCGGTTGATGGCGGGCGCGCCGACCTTGCGGGCCTCGTCGCGGTTGAAGCAGATGGCCGCTACATAGGCGTCCATGCCGGTCCAGCGATAGGCCGCGCTGCGGTCCTGGAAGGCGGGCTTGAGCTGGTCCACCCCTGCGGGACGATAAGGCTCCAGAAGGTCCTGTTCAGCGAAGAGCAGCAGGCTGGTGGCCGCAAGGCCGAGGATCATGTCGGCGCGGGGCGTCGCGCGTTCGGCCAGCACGCGGGCGGTGATAACGCCGGTCGAGTCGCGCACCCAGCGCACCTCGATATCCGGCATGTCGGTCTCGATCGCCTGTTTGAGGACGGAGAGCTGATCCGTCTCGACTGCCGAGTAGAGCGTCACCAGCGTGCGTTGCTGGGCAGCGGCCGGCGCCGCAGCAGCGACAAGCGACACGGCGATGGCGGCGAGCCAGCCTCTCAGCCCCGATTTCGCCCCCCCGACCATGCGCCCTCCCGCTTCGCGACGATCAGTCTGGCACCGGAGCTTCGCCTATTCCACCAGGACCGCGCGGAAATCGTTGACGTTGGTGTGTGACGGCCCGGTGACAACGAGCCCGTCGACGGCGGCGAAGAAGCCGAAGCCGTCATGGCGGTCGAGGAAGGCGCGGGGGCTGAGGCCTTGGGCTTCGGCGGCCGCGAGGATGGCGGGCGTCACCAGCGCGCCGGCATTGGCCTCGATGCCGTCGATGCCGTCCGTGTCGAGGGCGATGGCGTGGATGCGGTCGCGCAGGGGCCGCGGTAGCGGCTGGATGGCGGCGGCGAAGGCGAGCGCGAACTCGGAATTGCGGCCGCCGCGCCCGGTCGTGCCATCGCGCGGCAGGGTCACGGTGGTCTCGCCGCCGGAGAGGATCAAGAGCGGGGCAGGGAAGGGCAGGCCATGCTCCAGCACCGAGCGGGCGAGCGCCGCGTGGACCTGCGCCACGTCCCGCGCCTCGCCCTCGATCGTGTCACCGAGGACGAGGGTGCGCAGGCCCTCCCGCTCGGCGATGGCCTGGGCCGCCCGCAGGCTCTCCACCGGACGGGCGATCATGCGGATGTCGAGACCATCGGCGAAGGCGGGGTGGTCCGGCTTCACGCTCTCGCACACCGGGCTTTCGAGATGGGCCATGACCGCGGAAGGCAGGTCCATGCGGTAGCGCCGGACGATGGCGAGGGCTTCCTCGCGCGTCGTCGGGTCCGGCACGGTGGGGCCGGAAGCGATGACGGCCGGGTCGTCGCCCGGCACGTCGGAAATGGCGATGGTGACGAGCTTCGCCGGATGGGCCGCCGCGGCGAGGCGTCCGCCGGCAATGGCTGAGACATGCTTGCGCACGCAATTCATCGCGGTGATGTCGGCGCCGGAGGCGAGGAGGGCGGCATTGACGGCCTTGAGGTCGTCGAGCGTGAGGTCGCCGCCGGGCAGCGCCAGCAGGGCCGAGCCGCCGCCGGAGATCAGCGCCACGACCAGGTCGTCGGCCTTCAGCCCGTCCAGCCGTGAGAGGATGCGCCGGCTTGCAGCGAGGCCGGCGGCATCGGGCACGGGGTGGGAGGCTTCCAGCACCTCGATGCGCGAGCAGGGCACGGCATGGCCGTAGCGGGTGACGACGGTGCCCTCCAGCGGCGCCGGCCAGAGCTTCTCGAAGGCGGCGGCCATGCTGGCGGCAGCCTTGCCCGCGCCGACCACCACGGTGCGGCCGGCCGGCACCTGCGGCAGGTGCTCGGCGATGCGATCCGGCAGGGCGGCGCGGATGGCGGCATGGCCGAGGGAGAGGAGGAAAGCGCGGGGATCGGTCACGGCGGGGTCCTCATTCATTGCCGGTGGCGCCGCGGTTGAAGCGCTGGCGGATGCGCTGCAACAGCATGTCGCGCACCTGGCGATAGGCGGCGAGCCGCTGCTCGCGCGAGCCTTGCGCGAGCGTCGGATCGGGGGTCGGCCAGTACTCGACCTCCATGTCGTTGGTGCGGGTGAGGTCGAGGGCGCGGTGATGGGCGTCGGGAGCGAGGGTGACGACGAGGTCGAAGTTCAGCCCCTCCCATTCCTCCAGCTCCTCGATGGTCTTGGGCCGGGTCTTCTGGGTGTCGATGCCGATCTCGTCCATCACCGCATCGACGAAGGGGTCGTGCTCGCCTTTGTGGACGCCGGCGCTCTCGGTGAAGATCCGCTGGCCGAAGAAATGCTTCATGATCGCGGCGGCCATGGGCGAGCGCACCTGGTTCATGCCGCAGGCGAAGAGCACGGCCTGGGGGTTCTTGCGCCGGTCCGAGACCACCTCAGCCCTTCCAGTGCAGGACCGAGACGAGGGTGAAGAGGCGGCGGGCCGTGTCGAAGTCGAAGTCGAGCTTGTCCTTCAGCCGCTCGCGCAGGGTCTCCGAACCCTCGTTGTGCAGGCCGCGGCGGGCCATGTCGATGGTCTCGATCTGCGACGGGGTCGCGTGGCGGATGGCATCGTAATAGCTGTCGCAGATCATGAAGTAGTCCTTCACGATCCGCCGGAAGGGCGTCAGCGACAGGATGTGGGTGACCACCTGCCGGCCATCCTCGTGCTTCACGTCGAGGACCAGCTTGCCGTCGGACAGCGAGATGTGGAGCGTGAAGGGGCCGCTCTCCACGCCGACCGGGCAGAAGCTGTTCTCCTCCAGCAGGTCGTAGATGGCGATGGCCCGCTCGTGCTCGATGTCGGGCGAGGAGCGGCCGATGGAGGCCTCGTCGATCGTGACCGCCACGAGGCGCCGGCCGGGTGCCTTGCCTCCGTCCTGTCCCTCCCGATCGGTCATGGTCGTCCTTTCCGGTGGATCAGCCGCCGAGGTTCATGCGGATGGCGACGGAGCGGGCATGGGCGGCGAGCCCCTCCGCTTCGCCGAGCGCGATGGCGGCGGGCCCGAGGGCGCGCAGCTGGTCCGGTCCGCATTTGAGGATCGAGGTGCGCTTCATGTAGTCGAGCACGCCGAGGCCGGAGGAGAAGCGCGCCGAACGCGCCGTCGGCAGGACGTGGTTCGATCCGCCGACATAGTCGCCGATGGCCTCGGGCGTATGGCCGCCGAGGAAGATGGCGCCGGCATTGCGGATGCGGCCCGCCAGGGCGTCGCCGTCGGCGGCGATGATCTCGAGATGCTCGGCGGCGATCCGGTCGGCGAGCGGCACGGCCTCGTCCAGGGTCTCGACCTCGATCACCGCGCCGTAGTCGCGCCAGCTGGCGCCGGCGATCTCGGCCCGCGGCAGGGTGGCGAGCTGGCGGGTGACGGCGGCCTCGACCGCTGCGCCGAGAGCGGCATCGTCGGTGATGAGCAGCGACTGGGCGGCGGCATCGTGCTCGGCCTGGGCGAGGAGGTCGGCGGCGATCCAATCGGGATTGGCGGTGCCGTCGGCGATCACCAGGACCTCGGAGGGGCCGGCGATCATGTCGATGCCGACCGTGCCGAAGACCTGCTTCTTGGCGGCGGCGACATAGGCGTTGCCCGGGCCCATGATCTTGGCGACCGGGCGGATCGTCTCGGTGCCATGGGCGAGGGCGAAGATCGCCTGGGCGCCGCCGATCCGGTAGATCTCGTCGACGCCGGCAAGCTCGGCCGCGGCGAGGACCAGCGGGTTCAGCGTGCCGCCGGGGGCGGGCACCACCATGACCACGCGCGGGCAGCCCGCGACCTTGGCCGGGACGGCGTTCATCAGCACCGAGGAAGGATAGGCCGCCGTGCCGCCCGGCACATAGAGGCCGACCGCCTCGATGGCGGTCCAGCGATAGCCGAGCTCGACGCCGAGCGCGTCGGTGAAACGGTCATCCTTCGGCTTCTGCCGCTCGTGATAGGCGCGGATGCGGTCGGCGGCGAGGCGAAGCGCATCGAGGGTGCGCGGGTCGCAGGCGGCGACCGCCGCAGCGATCTCCTCGGGCGTGACGCGCAGCGTCGCCGGGGTGAGCATCAGCTTGTCGAACTTGGCGGTGTATTCGATCACCGCCGCATCGCCGCGGGCGACGACATCGTGGCCGATCGCGCGCACGACATCGTTCACCTCTTCCGACACCTCGCGTTTCATCGCCAGCAGGCTGGCGAAGCGGGTGTCGAAATCGGGGTCGCGGGTCGCGAGGCGCAGGGGCATGAGGGGGCCTTTCGGATCGCAGGCAGGCATGGGGGAGGCTCCCCCTCCCGTCAAGTCCCGGAGCGCTCGCCTGCGGAGCGGCCGGTATCCCGCAGCGGGGGCTTGAAGCGGCCCGGAGCCTTCGCCATGGTCCGCGGCCGGAGAGACCCCATGACCGATGCGACCCGCGACACGCCTGCCCCGCTGCCCGGCATGATGCCGGGGAACCTGCCGGAAAATGCGCCTCAGGCGCGGGATTTCAAGCCGGTGGAATGGGCGCGCGACCTGCTGCGCACCATCCGCACCGGCGCGCTCGGCACGCTCGACCGCAATACCGGCCATCCCGTGACGACGCTCGCCAATGTCGCCACCGACACGGATGGCGCGCCGGTCATCGCCATCTCGAAGCTCTCCAGCCACACCGCCAATCTCGCGGCGGACGGTCGCGCCTCGCTGCTGCTGGCGCGCATGGGCAAGGGCGACCCGCAGGCCCATCCGCGGCTCACCGTGCTCGGCCGCTTTGTGCCGGTGACGGACGAGTCAGTGCGGGCGCGGCTGCGCGGCCGGTTCCTCGCCCGCCATCCGAAGGCGCAGATCTACATCGACTTCCCGGACTTCTCGCTCTGGCGGATGGAGGTCGCGGCGGCGCATCTCAATGGTGGATTCGCCCGCGCTGCGGACCTCACGGCCGCGGACCTGATGCTCGACGTGGCGGATGCCGGGGGACTGATGGAGGCCGAGGCGGGCGCGATCGAGCACATGAACGACGACCATGCCGAGGCGGTGGCGCTCTACGCCACGGTGCTCGCCGGCGAAGAGCCGGGCCCGTGGAAGCTGACCGGTGTCGATCCCGAGGGATTCGACCTCGGCGCTGGCGACCGGACGGCACGGGTGCTGTTCCCGGAGAGGATCACCACCGGCGAGGCGCTGCACAAGGTGCTGGTGCAGATGGCGCGGCAGGCGCGGGCGAAGGGGTAGGGTCCGTCGAGGTCAGGCGCGCCCCTCACCTCTCCCCAGCGGGGAGAGGTCGGCCGAAGGCCGGGAGAGGGGGCTGTTCGTTTGCGCGAAGGCTCCCCCTCTCCCGCCTCGCTGCGCTCGTCGACCTCTCCCCGCCGGGGAGAGGTGAACGCGGTGCCGTCCCCGTCATGGACGGGCCTGACGGTTGGAGGTTCCGGCGCCCAGTGGATGAGGGCTCGCAGCCGGTCGCTTTACGCCAGATATCCCTGCAGCACCTGGTCGACGATGCCATCGGCCAGCGTCTCGCGATGGGCGCGGGTTTCGCCATGCCGGGGCGAGTACCAGACGGCGACCCAGTTGATGGCGCCGAGCAAGGTGCGCATGGCGAGCGAGGGATCGGGCGCGGCCAGCGAGCCATCCGCCTTGCCGGCCGCGAAGGTGCGGCGGAAGGCGTCCTCATAGGCGCGGCGCAGGTCCATCAGCTCTTCCAGCGTCGCCCGGTGCTCGGCGCTGGTCTCGCCGAAGCGATAGAGGTCGACGCCCAGCGTAAGGTTCCGCTGGAAGGTCTGCGTCTCCATCATGCAGAGCACATGGGCGCGGGCCATGCGCCGCAGCCGCGCCGCGGCCGTGCCCGGTCCCGTCTCGTGCACGCCGGCCTCGCGCGCGAGGATCGAGATGGCCCGCCGGAACACCTCGAAGAAGAGCTCCGGCTTCGAGCGGAAGTGGTGATAGACGCGGCCCTTGGTGGCGCCGAGCATGTCGGCGACGTCGTCCATCGAGGTCGCCTCGTAGCCGCGCCGCATGAAACATTCGGCGGCGGCGGCGAGAACCTCCTCGCGCCGGTCGGGGCTCCCCCCGTCATTGGCTGCGATCGGATGCGCGGTCATCCCGCCTCCGGCAGCGCATGGTCGGCGAACTGGCGGCGCAGGGTCAGCTTGGAGATCTTGCCCGTGGCGGTGAGCGGCAGCTGGTCGACGAAGACCACGTCGTCGGGGAGCTGCCATTTGGCGATGGCCTTCTCCAGCGTCGCCAGCACCTCGGCCTTGGTCGGCTCGGCGCCGGGCGCCTTCACGGCGACGAGGAGCGGGCGTTCCTGCCATTTGGGATGGGGTACGCCGATGACGGCGCAGGCGGCGATGCCGGGATGGCCCATGGCGGCGTTCTCGACATCGATGGAGGAGATCCACTCGCCGCCGGACTTCACGAGGTCCTTGGTGCGGTCGACGATGACGAGATAGCCGTCGGGCGTGATCTTGGCGACGTCGCCGGTGCCGAACCAGCCCTCGGCGTCGAAGGCGCGGGCGCTGGCCTCTGGGTTCTCGTAGTAGCCGGAGATGATGCCGGGGCCACGGACGAAGAGCTCGCCCGAGGCCTCGCCGTCATGGGGCAGGTGCTTGCCCGCCTCGTCGACGATCTTGAGTTCGACGCCGAACATGCGGCGGCCCTGGCGCCCCTTAAGGTCGATGCGCTCCTGCAGCGGCTTGTCCCGGTCCTTGGTGGCGAGGATGCCGAGCGTGCCGACAGGGCTCATCTCGGTCATGCCCCAGCCATGGACGATCGAGACGCCCATGGTCTCGAAGGCCTCGATCATGGCGCGCGGCGCCGCCGAGCCGCCGATGATGACCTCGCCGAGAGCGGCGGGCTTGCGGCCGCGCTTCTCGATCTCCTGCAGCAGGCCCATCCAGACGGTCGGCACGCCCCAGGAGGAGAAGACCTGCTCGGTCTCCATGAGGTCCCAGAGGTTCGGGCCGTCGAGCTTCACGCCGGGCATGATGAGGTTCAGGCCGGTGATCGGCGCCGTGTAGGGCAGGCCCCAGGCATTGACGTGGAACAGCGGCACGACGGGCAGGATGGTCTGGCCGGTGCGGAGGCCCGGCATGCCCGAGGTCAGGGTGAAGAGCGCGTGCAGCATGACCGAGCGCTGCGAATAGAGCGCGCCCTTAGGCTCGCCGGTGGTGCCGGAGGTGTAGCAGAGCGAGACGGCCGCGTTCTCGTCGATGCGCGGCCAGGCGATGGAGGTCGGCTGCCCTGCCAACAGGTCCTCATAGGCGAGCACGCCCTCGAGCCCCTCGCCGGTCGGCAGATGCGCGCGATCGCACATCGCCACATAGACGAGGTCCTTCGGCCAGTGCGCCCGCATCTTGGCGACGAGGGGCGCAAGGTTGATGTCGAAGAACAGCACGCGGTCCTTGGCGTGGTTGACGATGTAGACCAGCTGCTCGGGGAAGAGCCGCGGATTGATCGTGTGGCAGACCGCGCCGATGCCGCCGACCGCGTAGTAGAGCTCGAAGTGCCGGTAGCCGTTCCAGGCGAGGGTGGCGATGCGGTCGCCTTCCCTGACGCCGAGGGCCTTGAGCGCATGGGCGAGCTGGGCGACGCGCGGCGCCGTCTCGGCATAGGTGGTGCGGTGGATTCCGCCCTCGATGGTGGCGGAGACGATCCGCGCATCGGGGTGCATCTCGGCGCCATACTCGATGGCCGCGGACACGTTCAGCGGCGTGTCCATCATCATTCCGCGCAACATCGCGGCATCCTCCCTCATGTCGCGCCTTTGCGGCGTCGTTGCTTCGTCGGGGACCTGAGGCCCTCTGCCGGAAGGGGGACGGGCCGAGAGCCCGGACCACCCGGCGGGGGGCTCGACAACAGCCGGGCACCCGAACATACTCCAGAGTATGTTCCTGCCTTGGCAGGGCCGTCAACGACGACAAGCAGGGGGCCGCCGACAAGGCCAAGGCGCCCGCGGGAGGATGCCGATGGATGCCCTCGAAGCCTTCAGGCGCGAGACGCGCGCCTGGCTCGATGCCAATTGCCCCGCCGAGATGCGCACGCCCGTTTCCGGCGATGACGACATCTGCTGGGGCGGCCGCAACTTCGTCTTCAAGTCGGAGGCCCAGAAGGTCTGGCTCGCCCGCATGGCCGAGCGCGGCTGGACCGTGCCGGGCTGGCCCAAGGCCTATGGCGGCGGTGGCCTCTCCCACGAGGAGGTCAAGGTCCTGAAGGAGGAGATGCGGGCCATCGGCGCCCGGTCGCCGCTGGAAAGCTTCGGCATCTGGATGCTCGGCCCCGCGCTGCTCGCCTTCGGCTCCGAGGAGCAGAAGCAGGAGCACCTGCCGCGGATCGCCCGCGGCGAGATCCGCTGGTGCCAGGGCTATTCCGAGCCGAATGCCGGCTCCGACCTCGCCTCGCTGCAGACTCGCGCCGAGGATGCCGGCGACCATTTCGTCGTCACCGGCTCGAAGATCTGGACGAGCTATGCCGACAAGGCCGACATGATCTTCTGCCTGGTGCGCACGGACTTCTCCGCGCCCAAGCATCTCGGCATCTCGTTCCTGCTGTTCGACATGACCTGGCCGGGCGTTTCGACCAAGCCCATCCTGCTCATTTCCGGCAAGTCGCCGTTCTGCGAGACCTTCTTCGACGGCGTGAAGGTGCCGAAGGCCAACCTCGTCGGCACGCTGAACCGCGGCTGGGACATCGCCAAGTACCTGCTCACCCATGAGCGCGAGATGATCGGCGGCGGGGGCGGTGGCCTCCTCGGCGGCCGCTCGCCGGGGCAGGTCGCGGCGCAGGAGATCGGCACGGATGGCGAGGGCAAGCTCGCCGACGCCTTCCTGCGCGCCGATGTCGCCCGCGCCGAGGTCGATGCGCTGGCCTTCGCCGCCACCATGGCCCGCTACAAGGACGAGGCCGCCTCGGGCGGCAAGGGCGTCGGCGACCGCTCCGCCGTGCTCAAGTACTACGGCACCGAGTTGAACAAGCGCCGCCACGAGCTGCTGATGCGGACCGCCGGCCATGAGGGCCTCGAATGGGAGGGCGCGCGGTCGAATGACGGCGAGCGCCCGCGCGGCTGGCTGCGCACCAAGGCCAATTCGATCGAGGGCGGGACGTCGGAGGTGATGCTCGACATCGTCGCCAAGCGCCTCCTCCAGCTGCCGAATGCGTGAGGCCGACATGCTCGTGCTCAATGACGACCAGGTGATGCTGCAGGACGCCGCCCGCGGCTTCGTTTCCGAGAAGGCGCCGGTCGCGGCGCTGCGCAAGATCCGCGACGAGAAGATCGCCGACGGCTTCGACCGCGGCCTCTGGCGCTCCATGGCCGAGATGGGCTGGACCGGCGTGCTCGTGCCGGAGGACCAGGGCGGGCTCGGCTTCGGCTTCGTCGGCGCCGGGGTCATCTGCGAGGAAATGGGCCGCACGCTCACCGCCTCGCCCTTCCTCTCGACCGCCATGATGGCCGCCACGGCCCTGTCGCGCGCGGGGTCGCCCGCCCAGAAGGAGCGCTGGCTTCCCGCCATCGTCGCGGGCGAGGCTGTCATCGCCACCGCCGTGGACGAGGGCCGTCGCCACGATCCCGCCGGGACGGCGATGCGGGCTGAGCGCCATGGCAACGGCTTCCGCCTGTCCGGCACCAAGGCCTATGTGGTCGATGGCCAGGCCGCCGATGCGGTGCTGGTCGCCGCGCGGACGGCCGGTTCGGCCGGCGAGACGGGCGGCTTCAGCCTCTTCCTCGTCGAGACGGCGACCCGGGGCCTTTCCGCCGAACGACTCTCGACCCTGGACTCTCGTGGTGCCGCCGAACTCACCTTCGATGGCGTCGAGGTGACGGCCGATGCGGTGGTCGGCGAGGTCGATGACGGCTTTCCCCTGCTCGAGATCGTCCTCGGCGCCGGCCGTGCCGGCCTTGCCGCCGAACTCTCGGGCAATGCGCAGGAAAGCTTCGACCGCACCATGGCCTACCTGCGCGAGCGCAAGCAGTTCGGCCGCACCATCGGCGCCTTCCAGGCCCTCCAGCATCGCGCCGCCCATCTCTTCTGCGAGGTCGAGGTGGCGCGCTCGGCGGTGCTCGCCGCGCTGCAGGCGCTCGATGCCGATCCGGCTGGCGCATCGCTCGCCGTCTCCGTCGCCAAGTCGAAGGCCTCCTCCGTCGCCCGCCTTGCGGCGCAGGAGGCGGTGCAGATGCATGGCGGCATCGGCATGACGGACGCCATCGATATCGGCCTGTTCATGAAGCGGATGCAGGTCGCCTCCACCCTCTACGGCGATGCCGATTTCCATGCCGACCGCGTCGCCCGGGCGCGCGGTTTCTGATCCCGAGGACGACAATGGCAGAGCAAGTGACGATCGATGACCTGAAGGGCCGCATCGGCCAGGAGGTCGGTGTCTCCAAGTGGTTCGACGTTCCCCAGAGCGCGATCGACGCCTTCGCGGACCTCACCCACGATCACCAGTTCATCCATATCGACGTGGAGAAGGCGAAGCAGACGCCCTTCGGCGGCACCATCGCCCACGGCTTCCTCACCGTCTCGCTGCTCTCCGCCATGGCCTATGACGCGCTGCCGGACATTGCCGGCCGCACCATGGGCGTGAACTACGGCTTCGACCGGCTGCGCATGATGAGCCCGGTCAAGGCGGGCGCGCGCATCCGCGGCCGCTTCGTGCTGAAGGCGCTCGATTCGAAGTCGTCGCAGCAGCACCAGCTCACCCATGCGGTGACCGTCGAGATCGAGGGCGCCGAGAAGCCGGCGCTCGCCGCCGACTGGGTCACGCTCGCCTTCACGCAATGAGGACTGCCCCATGACCATTCGCTTCGACGGACGCGTCGCCATCGTCACCGGCGCCGGCAACGGCCTCGGCCGATCCCATGCCCTCGGCCTCGCGGCGCGCGGCGCCAAGGTGGTGATCGTCGATTTCGGCGGCGCCCGTGACGGCACCGGCGGCTCTACGGAAGCCGCCGAGAAGGTCGTTGCCGAGATCAATGCGGCGGGGGGCGAGGCCATCGCCCATGGCGCCAATGTCGCCGATTTCGGCCAGGTGCAGGACATGGTGAAGCGCACCATGGACACCTGGGGCCGCATCGACATCCTCATCAACAATGCCGGCATCCTGCGCGACAAGACCTTCACCAAGATGGAGCTCGCCGATTTCGAGGCGGTGGTCGACGTGCACCTGATGGGCACGGTCAACTGCACCAAGGCGGTGTGGGACATCATGCGGGCGCAGAACTACGGCCGCATCCTCTTCACCTCGTCCTCCTCGGGACTCTACGGCAATTTCGGCCAGGCCAATTACGGCGCCGCGAAAGCCGCCATGGTCGGCCTGATGAACGTGCTGCACCAGGAGGGCGCGAAGACCGACATCCGCGTCAACACGCTCGCCCCGACGGCGGCGACGCGCATGACCGAGGAGTTGATGACGCCGGAGACCCTGGCGCTGCTGAAGCCCGAGGCGATCACCCCGGGCGTGCTCTTCCTCGTCAGCGAGCAGGGCCCGTCGCGCACAATCCTCTGCGCCGGCGCCGGCGCCTTCGCCCGCACCATCATCTACGAGACCGACGGCATCTGGCTGGACGAGGCCGAGCGCACGCCCGAGACCATCGCCGCGCGCTTTGCCGACATCTCCAACCCCGATGGCCAGAAGGCACTGCAGGGCGCCTTCGAGCAGACCACCAAGTTCGCCATGAAAGCCGCCGCGGCCAAGGGCATTGCCCTGCCGCCGCGCGGCTGAGCCCCCGTTTCAGGATCCCGTCAGGAGAGACCCATGCGTGAAGCCGTCATCGTTTCCACCGCCCGCACGGGCCTGGCGAAGTCCTGGAAGGGCGCGCTCAACAACACCCATGGCGCGTCCATGGGCGGCCATGCCGCGAGCCATGCCATTGCCCGCGCCGGGATCGATCCCGGCGAGGTCGAGGACGTGATCGTCGGCTGCGCCACGCCCGAGGGCGCCACCGGCGGCAACATCGCCCGCCAGATCGCGCTTGCCGCCGGCTGCCCGATCAATGTCGCCGGCATGACGATCAACCGCTTCTGCTCCTCCGGCCTGCAGACGATCGCCACCGCCGCGCAGAACATCATCGCTGGCGAGGCGGACATCTATGTCGCCGGCGGCGTGGAATCGATCTCGCTGGTGCAGAACCAGGCCAACAAGTCGAACTACCAGGACCCCGCGCTGAAGGCGAAGAAGCCGGAGATCTACTGGTCCATGCTGCAGACCGCGGAGATGGTGGCCAAGCGCTACGGCATCCCGCGCGAGCGCCAGGACGAGTATGGCGTCGAGAGCCAGCGCCGGGCCGCCGCCGCGCGCCAGGGCCGCAAGTTCGACCAGGAGATCGTCCCGTTCACGACGAAGATGATCAAGACCGAGGTCAACGAGAAGAAGGAGGTCGTGCGCACCTGGGAGGAGGAGGTGACCCTCACCGAGGACGAGGGCATCCGCGCCGACACGACCTACGAGGGCGTCGCCAAGATCCGCCCGGCGCTCGAGGGTGGCGTCATCTCGGCCGGCAATGCCAGCCAGTTCTCGGACGGCGCCTCCATGGCGGTGGTGATGGAGGCGAAGCTCGCCGAGAAGCGCGGGCTCACGCCCCTCGGCATCTTCAAGGGCTTCGCCGTGGCGGGCTGCGAGCCGGACGAGATGGGCATCGGCCCGGTCTTCGCCGTGCCGAAGCTGCTGAAGCGCGCTGGCCTCACCGTCGATGACATCGACCTGTGGGAGCTGAACGAGGCCTTCGCCGTGCAGGTGCTCTTCTGCCGCGACAAGCTCGGCATCCCCGCCGACCGGCTCAACGTCAATGGCGGCGCCATCGCCGTCGGCCATCCCTACGGTGTCTCGGGCGCGCGCCTTGCCGGCCATGCCCTCATCGAGGGCAAGCGCCGCGGCGCCAAGCACGTGGTCGTCACCATGTGCATCGGCGGCGGCATGGGCGCAGCCGGCCTGTTCGAGGTCGCCTGACACAACCACGCCTCGGCCTTCCGTCGGAGACGACGGGGGGCCGGGCGCCGTGGCAGTGTCCCGCTGCCGCTCGAGACCCGGGCGGCGCGCTTGGCCCCAAGCGCCCGCCTCGCAGTCCCTGGGAGTTCCGCCTTGGCCACGCCAGCGCCGACATCCGCCATGATCATCGACGAAGCGGCGCTCGGCGCCTATCTCGAGGCCCATTGGCCGGGCTTCCGCGGGCCGGTGAAGGCGGAGAAGTTCGCCGGCGGGCAGTCGAACCCGACCTTCATGCTGAGCCATGCGGGTGGCCGCGCCGTGCTGCGCAAGAAGCCGCCGGGGCAGCTCCTCAAGTCCGCCCATGCCGTCGACCGCGAATATCGCGTGATGAAGGCGCTCGGCGGCACGGCCGTTCCCGTGCCGAAGATGCATGTCCTCTGCGAGGACGAGAGCGTCATCGGCACCGCCTTCTACGTGATGGAATTCGTCGATGGCCGGATCATCTGGGACCCGGCGATCCCCGAGGTCTCCAACGAGCAGCGTTCGGCGATCTATGACGCCATGAACGCGGCGCTCGCCGCCCTGCACATGGTGGATCCGGCGGCAGTCGGCCTCGCCGATTTCGGCCGGCCCGGCAACTATTTCGCCCGCCAGCTGTCGCGCTGGACGGAGCAGTACCGCGCCTCGGAGACCGAGCACCTGCCGGACGTCGACCAGGTCATCACCTGGCTCGAGAGAAACCTGCCGCCGGATGACGGCCGTTCGTCGCTGGTCCATGGCGACTACCGCATCGACAACATGATCTTCGCCAAGTCGAGCCCGGAGCTCCTCGCCATCCTCGACTGGGAGCTCTCGACCATCGGCCATCCCTTCGCCGACATCGCCTATCAGTGCATGCACTGGCGCCTGCCCCATGCCGGCTCGTTCCGCGGCCTCGCCGGCATCGACCGCAAGGCGGTGGGCATCCCGACCGAGCAGGACTATGTCGCCCGCTACTGCCTGCGCACCGGCATCGACGGCATTCCCAACTGGGACTTCTACCTTGCCTTCTCGCTGTTCCGCATGGCGGCGATCCTGCAGGGCGTGCTGAAGCGGGCGCTGTCCGGCAATGCCTCCAATCCCGAGCGCGCCATGCAGGTGAAGGACAATATCCCGATCCTCGCGCGCATGGCCGTGGACGTCATCGAGAAGGGGCCGTGATGACCGAGGTTCGCCGCTACGAGGGCAAGGTCGTCCTGATCACGGGCGCCGCCAGCGGCTTCGGCCGTCGCGCCGCCGAGCGCTTCGCGGCTGAGGGCGCGTCCCTCGTCCTCGGCGACATCCAGGAGGCGGGCCTTTCCGAGACCCAGCGCCTCGCGGAAGCAGCCGGCGCCAGGGTCGTCACGCGCGTGACCGATGTCGGCAACGGCGAGGCCGTGTCGGCCCTGGTTGCCGCCGGCACCGACGCTTTCGGCCGCCTCGATGTCGCCCTCAACAATGCCGGCGTCGCCCATGCCACGATGAAGCTCGTCGACACCGACGAGGCGCTGATGCGCCGGATGCTCGACGTCAATGTCATGGGCGTGTTCCATGGCATGAAGGCCGAGATCCCGGTGATGGAGCGCCAGGGCGGCGGCGTCATCCTCAACACCGCCTCCGTCGCTGGCATCACCGGCGCGCCGCTGCTCGCCGCCTATGCCGCGGCCAAGCACGCGGTGATCGGCCTGACCAAGACGGCAGCCGCCGAGACGGCCCGCAAGGGCGTGCGCATCAACGCCATCTGCCCGGCCTTCGCCGAGACGCCGATGCTGACCCAGTCCCTGGCGCAGCCCGGCCGGACGCAGGAGGAGATGGTCTCCCGCCTCGTCCAGACCATGCCGATGCGCCGCGCCGGCACGGCGGACGAGATCGTCCAGGCCATGCTGTGGATCTGCTCGGCGGAGAATTCCTTCATGACCGGCCACGCCCTCGTGGTCGATGGCGGCCTCACCGCGCTCTGAGGCCGTTCCTCAGTTCACCGTCCGGTGGGCGAAGGGGCTGTCGAGCGAGAAGGCCGGGATCTCCGCATGGAAGGTCTCGTTGCGCTCGCTGACCATCAGATAGTGTCCGGCCATGATGCCGGTCGGCGTGGTGAGCGGGCAGCCGGAGGAATACTCGAAAGCGGCGCCCGGCTCGATGATCGGCTGCTCGCCGACGACGCCCGGACCGCGCACCTCCTGCAGCCGCCCGATCTCGTCGGTGATGCGCCAGTAGCGGGCGCGCAGCTGTACCCGCTCGCCCGACAGGTTCAGGATCTCGACGTGATAGGCCCAGAAGAACTGGTTGGAATCCGGTTCCGACCGGTCGGGCAGGAATTCCGGCGTCACGGTGACCTGGATGCCCCGCGTCAGCGCGCGATACATCATCTGCCTCCCTCGGCTCGCCCGACAGGCTCGCCAAGCCGGCGAAGACTGTCAACCGCGGGAGGTGCCGCGGGAGGGCGTCAGGCCGGCATGTCCGGGAAGGCGTGGCGGCCGTCGGCGCCGAGCGGCAGCGGCTTCACCCAGAGCACCGCGTCCATCATGAGATCCGCGTAGAGATGGGGGAAGAGCGCCCCGCCGCGCGAGGGCTCCCAGCGCAGCGCCTCGCCGAGGCGGGCGGCGTCGACCGCCACGAGGACGAGATCGGCCTGTCCGGCGAAATGCTTGGCGGCCGTCTCGACAGCCTGCGCGGCCGTGGAGAAGTGGATGTAGCCATCGGCGAGGTCCACCGGCGCACCGGTGAAGCGGCCGGCGGCCTCCGCCTGCTGCCATGCCGCGCGCGGCGAGATCTTATAGATGGTGGGGGTCATGACATCACCGGCGGATGGATGGGATCCGCTCGGACTTGCCGTGGATTGACAGGCGCTGTCAAGGCCAATAGTCCTAGCAACGGATGTTCTTCCTGACATCTAGGGCATGGCCGTGGCTTCTCCGCGGCATGCCGGGAGGCCTCATGTTCTCGCACGCCGACATCTGGGCGGCCATTGATCGCCTGGCGGAGGCGAATGGCCTGTCCGCCTCGGGCCTGGCCAAGCGCGCCGGGCTGGACGCCACCACCTTCAACAAGTCGAAGCGCGTCATGCTGGACGGCCGCGAGCGCTGGCCCTCGACGGAATCGCTGGCGAAGGTGCTCAATGCCACCGGCACGAGCTTCGGCGAATTCGTCGCCATGGTGGGTGGCGCGCGCATGGCGACGCGCCCGCTCCCCATCCTCGGTTTCGCCCAGGCCGGCGCCGGCGGCTATTTCGACGCCAGCGGAATGCCCGCCGGCAAGGGCTGGGACGAGGTGTCCTTCCCCGACGTGCCGGAGGAGGCGATCTACGCCCTGGAGATCCAGGGCGATTCCATGCTCCCCGTCTATCGCGACGGCGACCGCATCGTGGTCTCGCCGACCGCGCCGATCCGCCGTGGGGATCGGGTCGTGGTGCAGACCGCCGAGGGCGAGATCATGGCCAAGGAGCTCAAGCGCCAGACCAACAAGACGATCGAGCTCACCTCGCTCAATGCCGACCATGCCGACCGCAGCTTCGCCGTGTCGGAGGTGGCCTGGATGGCGCGGATCATGTGGGTGAGCCAGTAGGGGGCGGCGCGCTCCGGCAGGTCGCGGTCTTCAGTGCCCCACCCGCACCCTCCCCTCTGGCGAGGGGAGGGGACTTCGACGCCGCGCCTCGTCTATCGCGGTTGGGCCAGGCGCAACGGTTCAAGGCAGTCGGTGATGTCGTGGTCTCCCTCCCCTCGACAGAGGGGAGGGTGAGGGTGGGGCATTCCGTCGCCGCATCACCCCGTCATGCCTGGCCTTGTGCCGGGCATCCACGAATTCTCGAAGGGCGGTGGTCAAGTCGTGGATGGCCGGGACAAGCCCGGCCATGACGGAGAGGGAAGCGTCGGCCTACCCGAAGTCGCTCGGCCCCTCCTGGCCTCAGCCCTTCACGAACTCGCCGGCCAGCGCCTTGCGGATCAGCGCGCGGGTCTCGTCGAGGCCGTAGAGCACCGCGAAGGAGCCGAAGCGCGGGCCCTTCTCCTGTCCCAGCAGCACCTTGTAGATGGCCGAGAACCACTCCGCCGAGACGCCCGGCTTCTCCGGCGTCGCGCCCTTGGCCTTGAGGTCCTGGTAGCGCGGAATGGCGCGGCCGACGTCGTAGACGGCGCCCTGCACGTCCTCGGCACTGGCGTCCTTCGGGAGCGCCATGATGGCGGCGGCGAGCGCCTCCAGCGCCTCGCGCTCGACCTCGTCGGCGGCCTTGTAGACCTTGGTCGGCTTCACGAAGTCGTGGAAGTAGCGCACCGCATAGCCGGCGAGCTCGTCGAGCTTCGGGTTTTTCTCCGGCGAGGCGTCCGGCGCATAGCGGCGGATGAAGCCCCAGAGCACGCTGGTCTCCGGCGCATTCGACACCGAGACGAGGTTCATCAGCATGGAGAAGGAGATCGGCACCTCCACCGCCGGCGGCGCGCCGGAATGGATGTGCCAGGCCGGGTTCATCAGCCGCGCCTTGTCGTCCTGCGCGGGGAACTTCTCGACGAAGGTCAGGTAGTCGTCGACATTGCGGGGAATGACGTCGAAGTAGAGCCGCTTGGCGCTCTTCGGGTTCTGGTACATGAAGAGCGACAGGCTCTCCGGCGAGGCATAGGCCAGCCAGTCCTCGATGGTGAGGCCATTGCCCTTGGACTTCGAGATCTTCTGGCCGTTCTCGTCGAGGAAGAGCTCGTAGTTGAAGCCTTCCGGCGGCGTGCCGCCGAGCGCGCGGCAGATCTTCCCCGACTGCGTCACGGAATCGATCAGGTCCTTGCCCGCCATTTCGTAATCGACGCCGAGCGCCGTCCAGCGCATCGCCCAGTCGGGCTTCCACTGCATCTTGGCATGGCCGCCGGTGACCGGCGTCTCGTAGCGCGTGCCCGAGGCCGGGTCGCGCCAGACGATGGTGCCCTTCGCGACGTTGCGCTCCTCCACCGGCACCTGCATGACCACGCCCGATTCCGGGTGGATCGGCAGGAACGGCGAATAGGTGGCGCGGCGCTCCTCGCCGAGGGTGGGGAGCATGATCGCCTGGATGGCGTCGAAGCGCTCAAGGGCCGTCATCAGCGTCGCATCGAAGGCGCCCGACCGGTACATGGCGGTCGACGAGACGAACTCGTAGTCGAAGCCGAACTGGTCGAGGAAGCCGCGCAGGCGGGCGTTGTTGTGGGCGCCGAAGCTGTCATGGGTGCCGAAGGGATCGGGCACGGCGGTGAGCGCACGGCCGAGATGCTGGGCGAGCAGCTCCTTGTTCGGCACGTTGTCCGGCACCTTCCTCAGGCCGTCGAGATCGTCCGAGAAGGCAACGAGGCGCGTCGGCACCTTGTCCTCGGTCAGCAGGCGGAAGGCGTTGCGCACCATGGTGGTGCGGGCGACCTCGCCGAAGGTGCCGATATGCGGGAGTCCCGAGGGCCCGTAACCGGTCTCGAAGATGATCGGGCCGTCCTTCGGCGTCTTCTCGAGGCGCGCCACGAGTTTCTTCGCTTCCTCGAACGGCCAGGCGGTGGAGACGCGGGCGGCCTCCAGGAGGGCAGGCGTGATCGGGAGCGCGGGCAACATGGCGGGGTCCGGGCGGCAAGCGAAGGAAACGGGTGGGTTGCAATAGGGCGGGGGGGCTAGAAGGTCAATGAATGCCGCTGCCGCCACGACGCCGGCTGCGGCCTCTGCTAGGCTCGCTGCGTGACCACCTTCGTCCTCTTCGACACCGCGCTCGGCACCGTCGGCCTCGCCTGGGGCGAGGGCGGCATCGTCGGCGTGCGCCTGCCGGCGGCAAGCCGCGAGGCGACGCGCGCGAGCCTTCTCGCCCGCCATCCTGCGGCGGTGGAGGCTGGGCCGCCCGCCGCCATCCGCGCGGTGATCGACCGGATCATGGCATTGACCCGCGGCGAACGCGTGGACCTTGCCGATGCGCCGCTCGACCGCGCCGTTCTCGCCGACTTCCCCGCCCGCGTCTATGACGTGGCCCTCGCCATCCCGCCGGGCGAGACGCTGACCTATGGCGAGGTTGCCCGCCGCATCGGCGAGCCGGGCGCCGCCCAGGCGGTGGGCCGGGCCCTCGGCGCCAATCCCTGGCCGATCATCGTGCCCTGCCATCGCGTGCTCGCCGCGAGCGGTGGCACGGGCGGCTTCTCCGCGCCGGGCGGCGTCGCGACCAAGCTGAAGCTGCTGTCGATCGAGCGGGCGCGCACCTCCGCCGCGCCGACGCTCTTCGACGACGATCCGGCCTTCGGTCTTGCGATGAAGCCGCGCGCCTGAGCGCTGCTACGCCACCACGTGGCCGAGGGCCGCGCGGTTCGCGGCAAAGGCCCGGTCATATTCGATCAGCGCCGCCACCTCGTCTCGCGCCTCTTCGCCGTAGAGCCGGCCGATGATGTGCAGCGTCGCGTCGATGGCGAGCGACACGCCGCCGCCGGTGACCACGCCGCGATCCTCGACCACGGCCGCCGCCACCGGATCGCTGCCGCTGGCGAAGCGGGAGATGAGCGTCAGAGGCGCGTCCGTTTCCGCCCCGACGGCGCGCCGCCGCGTGGTGAGGCGCCGCCCGTCGAGGGCGCCGGAGGCGGCGAGGATCAGCGCCCCGGTGCAGACGGAGGCAAGGCGCGACGGATCGATGCCGCGCAGGAAGGCGAGCATGGCGGGATCGGTGACCTGCTCGCGCCAGCCGGGTCCGCCGGTGACAATGTAGGTGTCGCAGGTGGGCGCTGCCGCGAAGCCGGCATCCGCAATGATCGTGAGGCCGCCGGCCAGCGCCACCGGACCTGCGGCTGCCGCGATGGTCACGGCGCTGATCCCGGGCAGGACGCGCCGCGCCATGGAGACCACGCCGGTCGTGCCGCCGATGTCGATGGGCTCGACGCCGGGATAGACGATGACGCCGATGCGCGCGGGCTCGTGCCGAGGTCTGATCATGGGGACCCTCCTCGCCTGTCCCATGCAACGGCCGGGCCGCGCGCAGGGCAGCCACCCGCCGGGGCGGTCCCGGGTGGCATGGTGGTTGCGAATGGAACCAGTGGAAGCGCCGCGATGGCCGCGGCCCGACCGTCCCCGGAGGTTCCGCATGAAACGCCGAGACGTGCTCACTTCGACCGGTGCCGCCCTTTTGGCGGGCGCCGCGGTCGCCAGCCCCGCCATCGCCCAGTCACTTCCGACCATTCGATGGCGCGCGACGTCGAGTTTTCCGAAAAGCCTCGACATCACCTATGGCGCGGCGGAGCAGTTCTGCCGCCATGTGAGCGAGCTGACGGAGGGGCGCTTCACCATCCAGCAATTCGCGGCCGGCGAGATTGTGCCCGGTCTGCAGGCACTCGATGCGGTCTCGAACGGCACCGTGGAGGCCGCCTATACCGGCATGCTCTTCTACGTGGGCAAGGATCCGACCTTCGCGCTCACCGCTTCGGTGCCGTTCCTCATGAACCCGCGGCAGCAGCACGCCTGGTACTATCACGGCGGTGGCCTCGCCATGACCAACGCCTTCTTCCAGAAGCACAATGTCTATGCGCTGCCCTGCGGCAATACGGGGATGCAGTGGGGCGGCTGGTTCCGCAAGGAGATCAAGAGCGTCGGCGACCTCTCGGGCCTCAAGATGCGGATCGCGGGACTGGCCGGCACGATCGCCGCCCGTCTCGGCGTCGTGCCGCAGCAGATCGCGCCCGGTGACATCTATCCGGCGCTGGAGCGCGGCGCGATCGACGCGGTGGAGTATATCGGCCCCTACGACGACGAGAAGCTCGGCTTCAACAAGGTGGCGCAGCGCTACTACGCCCCCGGCTGGCAGGAGGGCGGCACGGTCTTCCACGGCGTCTTCAACCTCGCCAAGTGGAATGAGCTGCCCCCGCTCTACAAGAAGGCGGTGGAGGTGGCGGCGCAGGCAGCGACCACCGACATGCTCGCCCATTATGACCAGAAGAACCCGGAAGCGCTGATGCGCCTCGTCGCCCAGGGCGTGCAGGTCTCGCTCTTCCCCCAGGAGGTGCTGGAGCGGCTCTATGTCGAGGCCGAGGCCTATTACAAGGAGGTCAGCGCGACCAATCCCGAGTTCGGGCGGATGCTGGCCCATCAGCGGGAGTTCCAGCGCAAGGGCAACATGTATCATCAGGTCGCGGACTTTCAGTACGATCTGATGATGCTGCGGCTGCGTCGCAGCTAAAGCCCCTGGAGGACGGCCCATGACCATCCACACGACGCCGGAGGCGGCTCCCGCCTTCGATCCGGAGGCGGTGAGCTATGTCGCCTCCATCGATGCGGTCCGGGCTGTCCATCCCGCGCCGATGTCGCGAGCGACCGACAAGGTCATCACGCGCCTCGACAAGCACTGCCGGGCGATCATCGCCCGGTCCACCTTCGTCATCGTCGGCACCCATGGGCCGAAGGGCGCCGACGTCTCGCCGCGCGGTGACCCGGCGGGCTTCGTGCGCGTGCTCGATGACCGGCATCTCCTCCTGCCGGACCGCATCGGCAACAACCGCTTCGACTCGCTGGAGAACATCTTCGCCACCGGCATCATCGGCATGCTCTTCGTGGTGCCGGGGATGGCGGAGGTGCTGCGCGTCAATGGCCGCGCCCGCGTCACCGACGACGTGGCCCTGCTTGCCGATTCAGCCGTGCAGGGACGGGCGCCGAAGATCGGCGTGCTCGTCACCGTGGTGGAGGCCTATCTGCACTGCGCCAAGGCGGTGAACCGGGCCTCGCTCTGGGATCCCAGCCGCTACATCAACCGGGACGACCTGCCGAGCTATGGCGCCATGCTGGTGGACCACTGCGAAGGGCTGACCCAGGAGGAAAGCGAGCGGCAGGGGGCCGAGATGGCCCGCCGCGGCATGTACTGATGCGGCTCAGTAAACGCCGCCGGGAAAGGCCTTCAGCACCAGTTCGGCATAGATGCCCTTCTCCCACAGCCGCTGGAGGGCGTGGTTGATGGCGCGGCGCAGGGGCTCGTTGCCGCGGCGCATGACGATGGCGAGCCCCTCGCCGAAATAGCGGTTCTCGGTGAAAGCGCCGCCGAGGAAGCGGCAGCAATCCGCCGAGGCCTCGCCGATGATCCAGAAGCCGGAGGCGACGCCATCGGCGAAGAGCACGTCAACATCGCGTTCCAGCAGCGCCTTGCGGGCGGCGGCGATGTCGGGGAAGCGTCGCAGCGAGGAGGTCGGGTAGAAGGTCGCGGCATAGGCCTCGTGGGCCGAGCCCTGCACCACCGCGATGGAGCGACCGGCGAGCGCCTCGGGTGTCGCCTCAGTCAGCCGCGTGTCCTTGCGCATGACGAAGCGGGCCGGGGTGTCGAGATAGCGGTCGGAGACCTCGAAGCGCCGGCGCAGGTCCGGCGTGATGGCGAGCGAGGCGATGACGGCATCGCCCGCATTGCGGTCGAGCCCCTCGGTGAGCAGGTCCAGGCGCCGCGCCTGGATGGTGCAGGGGATCTTCAGCTCCTCGCAGATGGCGCGGGCGAGATCGACATTGAAGCCGGCCGGGCGGCCATCGGGGCCGGGGAAGCCGAAGGGCGGCAGTTCGTCGTCGGTAAGGAAGCGGATCTGCGGCACGCGGGTGAGGTCGACGCGGTCGGTGCGCCGGCGCGGGTCCCAGTAGCCAGGGATGAGCACGCTCGGGGCGCCGGCCTCGGCCGCCGGCGGGGCAGAAGGCGCCTGCGCCTGCGACGGCGCGCCCGTGGCCAGCAGGATCGATGCAATCAGGATCAGCAGAGGCGCCATCGCGCACGTCATCCGTGTTCGTCCGACTGATGCCGGATCACCGGCCGCTTATAGCCTCGACTGCAGCGTTCCGGGAGGGGCCGGCTGGGGGGCGCGGATCATGCGCTTTGTCGAGGAGGGGCGTCCGGCAGGCGGCGGGGCGTCATGGGCACAGCCGTCGCGCCGTGCTGCGCCCATGCCGCGACCGGACCGCTCGCTCGTCCCGCCGCCCAGCCAGCCCCGCCTCCTCGACGAACTGGTCGACCCGCTGCACTGGGAGCGGGTCGAGTGGGTGGCGCGGCGCTGGGGCGTCGATCCGCTCGATGCCGCCATCGGGCTTGGCCTCATCACCCCCGAGACGATGATCGACCGGCTTGCCCGCCGCATCGGTGCCGGCGTCATCCGGCCCGAGGCGACGCTCCGCATCGCTGCGGATCCCTCCGACTGGCGCGCCCTGCGGGAGCGTGGCTGGGTGGCCATCGACCGGCCGGTCGGCGGCATGGCGGTGCTCGTCGCCCCCGATGGCGCCACGGCCGAGCGGCTCGCGGCGGGGCGGGTCGCTATTGCGGGCGGAGCCCTGCCGCTGGTGCTGGCAACGCCTGCCGCCTTCTCGACGCTGCTGCGCCGCTGGGCAGAACCGGTCTGGGTCGAGGAGGCGGTGACCGGCCTTGCGCGGCGCGATCCTCAGGCCTCCGCCGCTGACCGGGGTCTGATGCGGCGGACCGCGGCTGGGCTCGGGCTGTGTCTCGCGGGCCTGTGCGCGGCGCTCGCCCTTGCGCCGCCGCCCTTCGCGCTGGCCGCCGGGGCAGCGGTCGGCGTGCTCGTCGTGTTGTGGTCGGTCATTCGCCTGTCGGCGTCAGCGATCCATCCACGACCGTTACCGCGCCATGCGCTCTCCGACGCCGAACTCCCCCGTTACACAGTCCTGTGCCCGCTTCACCGCGAGGCTGCGGTGGTGCCAGCCCTGCTCGCGGCTCTTGCGGCCCTGGACTATCCCAGGGCCAAGCTCTCGATCCTGCTGCTGGTCGAGGCGGACGATCCGGAGACGCGGGCCGCCATCGCCGCCTGCGCACCTGACCCGGCTGTCCAGGTCGTCGTCCTGCCGCCGGAGGGCCCGCGCACCAAGCCGAAGGCGCTGATGCTTGGTCTGGCCCTCGCCGATGGCGACCATGTCGTCGTCTATGATGCCGAGGACCGGCCGGGGCCCGGTCAACTCCGCGAGGCGGCTGAGACTTTCGCAGCGGCGGATGAGCGCCTGGGCTGCCTGCAGGCGCCACTCACCATCGTGGATGCGCCGGGGCTGTTGTCGCGTTTCTTCGCGGCGGAATACGAGGCGCTGTTCCGTGTGCTGCTGCCAGCGCTCGCCCGCTGGAACTGGCCCCTGCCGCTCGGCGGCACCTCCAACCATTTCCGCAGGTCCGCCCTGGTCGCGGCCGGCGGCTGGGACCCCTACAACGTCACCGAGGATGCCGATCTCGGCTTTCGCCTCGCGCGCCATGGCTTTGCGACGGGCACGATCACCACGCCGACCCGGGAGGAGCCGCCGGCGACCCTCGCCGGCTGGCTTGGCCAGCGCGCCCGCTGGTTCAAGGGCTGGATGCAGACGCTCGCCGTCCTTGCGCGCCGGCCGCTGCGCCTTCGCCGGGAGCTCGGCATAGGCGGCTGCCTGGCCCTCGGCGCGACGCTGGCCGGATCGTTGCTCGCCGCGCCCGTCCATCTCGTCGCGCTTGTGGCGCTGACGGCCGGCTGGGCGCTGCAGGGACCGCCGCCCTGGCTCGGCGCGGCGGCCCTCGTCTTTGCCGCCGGCTATGGCGGCAGCCTCGTCTTCCTCGCGGCCGGCCTGGTCCGGGGCGGGCGCTCCGGCCTGCTGCCGTGGCTGCCGCTCCTGCCCGTGGTCTGGCTCGCCATGGGCCTTGCCGCGCTGATGGCGCTGCGCCAGCTCTGGTCGCGCCCGTTCCACTGGGAGAAGACTGCCCATGGGGGCATTGTCTGGCCGGAGGATCGCCCCGCCGCGGGCCTCGCCACGCCCGGCGAGCAGGAGGTGCTGGAGCGGGTCCGCGTGCTGACCGAGGTGGCGCTGGCCAGCCGGCGGCACCAGCCGCGGGATGTTGCGGCGGCGCTGAGGCGGCACGCCGCGCGGCTCAGGCAGTCCGAGGCTTCACCGTCGATGGTAGCGGGGCTCGAGGCGATGGCCCGGGATCTTGGCGGGTCCGCCTCCCGTGCATCTCCGTCAATCGAACGAGGTTGAGCCCGTCTGTGCGACCTTGCCTCCGTCGCTGCGCCGCGACATGGTCCGCCGCCGTAACGAGGGGGCATAGGCATGAGCGAGGGTGAAGCACCGGCCGCGGTCCGACCGAGCGACCGCCACAGCGCCTTCCATCGCCTCATCGGTTGGGAGGTGGTGGAGTGGAGCGACGGCCACGCCGTCATGCTCTGCCCGGTGCGCGAGGAGTTCATGAACCGCGGGGGCGGCCTGCATGGCGGCCTCGTCGCGACGCTGATGGACTCGGCTGGCGGCTATGCGGCTCTGGGTGGCCCGCCGAAGGACCCCGATGCGGTCGACGGCCGCGGTGTCACCCTGTCGCTGACCGTGAACTATCTCGGCACGGCGCGGGAGGGCACGCTCAAGGTCACCGCCACCCGCACGGGCGGCGGAAAGAGCGTCGCCTTCGTCACCATCCGGTGCGAGGACGACAAGGGCAATCCGATCGCCGAGGGCGTCGGCACCTTCCGGCGATTCCAGCGGGAGGGCTGACGCCTCACTCCGCGAGGTCGAACTCGCCCGGCGCGAAGCGATAGCTCGTCGAGCAATATTCGCAGGTGACGGTGATCGCACCGTCCTCGACCATGTCGCGGCGTTCATCGCCCGAGAAGCTGCGGATGATGCCGTTGATGCGGTCGCGCGAGCAGGTGCAGTGCTCGCGCACGTCCTGCGCGTCGAACACCCTGACGCCACGCTCGTGGAACAGGCGGAACAGCAGCCGCTCCGGCGACAGGTTGCGGTCGACGAGCTCGTCGTCGCCGATCGTGTCGGTGAGGGCGCGCGCCTCGGCCCAGGCCTCGTCCGGCTCGGGGATGGCGGTGCCATCCGGGGCATCGCCCGGATCGAGGTCGCGATGGCCGGTCGAGGCCTTGGGCAGGTGCTGGACGAGCACGCCGCCGGCGCGCCAGGCGCGGGTCAGGCCCTCGTCGCCGGCGACGAACTCCTCGGCCGCGGCGAGGCGGACGCGGGTGTCGATCTGCTCGGACTGGCGGAAATACTGGTCCGCCGCCTTCTCCAGACCCTGGCCGTCCAGCGAGACGATGCCCTGGTAGCGCTGCATGTCGCCGCCCTGGTCGATGGTCATGACCAGCTGGCCGTCACCGAGGAGGGCGGCCGGCTCGGCATGGCCGGCGGCGATGGCGGCATCGACCGCCTCGGCATCGAAGCGGGCCAGTGCCCGGACGCGGTCAGGCGTGGCGACGTCGACCACCACCATGCGGACCGGGCCGTTGGTCTGCGTCTGAAGGATCAGCCGGCCGTCGAACTTGAGGCCGGAGCCGAGCAGCAGGGTGAGGGCGGTCGCCTCGGCGAGGACGCGGGCCACCGGCGCGGGATAGCCGTGACGATCGATCATGGTCGACACGGAGCGGCCGAGACGGATGACGCGGCCGCGCAGATCGATTTCTTCAACCTGGAAAGGCACGACAATGTCGTCGGCGCCGTGGGTGATGTCAGGTATCGTGGACATGCCGGCTATATGAGCCTTCCGGGCGCGGAATGCGAGAGGCAGATGCGGCGTGGAGCGGGGGCACTGCCGATCACGGGGCCGTGACCGTTCTCCGGAGAACTACGCAGGATTTTCAAGGGGCCCGGTCCGTCATGCCGGGTCGATCGTTGCGTCAGGGTCACACCCGCATGGCAAATCATGGCGCGACGGGGTGTGCGTCTGCCATGCCATTGCGCAGCGGTAGATGGTTACGCTCTATCGATTCGTCCGTTTCGCGACGGTCGGGTGCCACATGCCGTGCCGCCCACCGACGCGCACAACTTCGGGGTTCCCTCATGCGGCGCTTCTTGCCCGTTCTTGCTGCCCTTGCGGCGCTCGCCTTCTCCGGCGCAGCGTCCCAGGCGCAGACCGTCAATTTCGGCTATGGCGACCAGGTCATCTTCGACCCGGCCACCGGTGGCCCGATGACCATGCGCCCGCGGACCGATGGTGGCCCGCGTCCGTCGGCCGGCGTCTCGGCCATTCCGCGCGAGACCGTGCAGTTCTCCGGTCGCTATGCCCCGGGCACGATCGTCATCAACACCCAGGAGCGCCGCCTGTATCTCGTCCAGGCTGGTGGCACCGCCATCCGCTATGGCGTCGGCGTCGGCCGTCCGGGCTTCTCATGGGGCGGCAACCAGACCATCACCCGCAAGGCCGAGTGGCCGGATTGGCGTCCGCCGGCCCAGATGCTGCGCCGCCGCCCCGACCTGCCGCGTTTCATGGCCGGTGGTCCGGACAATCCGCTCGGCGCCCGCGCCATGTATCTCGGCTCCTCGCTCTACCGCATCCACGGCTCGAACGAGCCGCACACGATCGGTACCGCGGTGTCCTCGGGCTGCTTCCGCCTGACCAATGACGATGTGATCGATCTCTACAACCGCGTCCGTGTCGGTACCCGGGTCATCGTTCTGCGCTGATCGTGCCCCTCTTTCTGTTCGCGACAGGCCGGCGGCGACGCCGGCCTTTTGCATTTTCGGACCTCGGGTTGGCTTTGGGCGCCTGAGGCCCCATTTTGGACGAGAACCGAATCGGAACATTCCCCGCCCATGACCGACCCTGCCGCCTTCCGCCAGCCGAGCCTTGCCGAAAGGGCCATGGCCGCGCGTGGGCAGCAGGCGGCCGCCGCCTATCTCAGCGGGCTCAACCCGGAGCAGCGCGCGGCGGTCGAGACGCTGGATGGCCCGGTGTTGGTCCTCGCCGGCGCCGGCACCGGCAAGACGCGGGTGCTCACCACCCGCATCGCCCATATCCTCTCCCAGCGCCGCGCCTATCCCTCCGAGATCCTCGCCGTCACCTTCACCAACAAGGCCGCGCGCGAGATGAAGGAGCGCATCGCCCACCTCGTCGGCGAGGCGGTGGAGGGCATGCCCTGGCTCGGCACGTTCCACGCGACCGGCGTGAAGATCCTGCGCCGCCATGCCGAACTCGTCGGGCTGAAGCCGGGCTTCACCATCCTCGACACGGATGACCAGATCCGCCTGCTCAAGCAGCTCATCCAGGCCGAGAACATCGACGAGAAGCGCTGGCCGGCGCGGATGCTCGCCTCCGCCATCGACGGCTGGAAGAACCGCGCGCTGACCCCCGACAAGGTGCCGGCGGGCGAGGCGGCGTCCTATGCGAACGGCCTCGGCCTGAAGCTCTATGCCGACTACCAGGCGCGGCTGAAGGTGCTCAACGCCGTCGATTTCGGCGATCTCCTCCTGGAGGCCATCCGCCTGTTCCGCGAGAACCCGGAAGTGCTGGCGGAGTATCAGCGCAAGTTCCGCTTCATCCTCGTCGACGAGTACCAGGACACGAACGTCGCCCAGTATCTCTGGCTGCGGCTCCTTGCCCAGCGCCAGGAGGGCCGGCCGCAGAACATCTGCTGCGTTGGCGACGACGACCAGTCGATCTATGGCTGGCGCGGCGCCGAGGTCGACAACATCCTGCGCTTCGACAAGGACTTTCCGGGCGCCACCGTCATCCGGCTGGAGCGCAATTATCGCTCGACCGGCCATATCCTCGCGGCCGCCTCCCACCTCATCGCCCACAACGAGGGCCGCCTCGGCAAGACGCTGTTCACCGACGGCGAGGATGGCGAGAAGCCGACCCTGACCTCGGTCTGGGATTCGGAGGAAGAGGCGCGCTCGATCGGCGAGGAACTGGAGCAGCTGCAGCGCTCCGGCCACCTGCTGAACGAAACGGCGATCCTCGTCCGCGCCTCGTTCCAGATGCGCGAGTTCGAGGACCGGTTCATCACCATCGGTCTGCCCTACCGTGTCATCGGCGGCCCGCGCTTCTACGAGCGTCTCGAGATCCGCGACGCGCTGGCCTATCTGCGCTGCGTCGCGCAGGCCTCGGACGATCTCGCCTTCGAGCGCATCGTCAACACGCCGAAGCGCGGCCTCGGGGACGCGACGCTGCAGCAGCTCCACGACTTCGCGCGCGCGAACGGCGTGCCGCTCATGCAGGCGGCCCGCGTGCTGGTGGAGACCGAGGAGCTGAAGCCCAAGGTGCGCCGTGCGCTGAAGGACCTCACCGAGCAGTTCGACCGCTGGGCCGGACAGATCGAGGCCATGCCGCATTCCGAGCTGGCCCAGCTCGTGCTCGACGAGAGCGGCTACACGGAGATGTGGCAGAAGGACAAGACCGCGGAAGGTGCGGGGCGGCTGGAAAACCTCAAGGAGCTCGTGCGCTCCATGGAGGAGTTCGAGAACCTCTCGGGGTTCCTCGAGCATATCGCCCTCGTCACCGAGGCGCGCGGCGATGCCGAGACCGAGGACGCGGTGTCGATCATGACCCTGCACTCCGCCAAGGGGCTCGAGTTCGAGACGGTGTTCCTCCCCGGCTGGGAGGAGGGGCTCTTTCCCCACCAGCGCTCGCTCGACGAGAACGGCCGCGCCGGTCTCGAGGAGGAGCGGCGCCTCGCCTATGTCGGCATCACCCGCGCGCGGCGGCGGGCGAAGATCTATTTTGCCGGCAACAGGCGCATTCACGGCCTCTGGCAGTCGACGGTGCCCAGCCGCTTCGTCAACGACCTTCCCTCGGCCCATGTGGAGATCAGCGAGGGGCTCGGCACCTCGGGCTATGGCGGCATGGGCCGCGGCGGCTTCGGCCAGAGCCGCTTCGACAAGGTCGAGAGCTTCTCGTCGAGCTATTCGACGCCCGGCTGGCTGCGCGCCCAGGCGCAGCGCTCCCTGCACGAGGCGCAGGCGCGATTCACCGGTCGCACGGGGAGCCAGGCCTTCGGATCAAGCTATGCCGAGGGGCGCGGCGGCTTCCAGGGCCGGCTCACCGACCGCTCGGGCGGCGGCAAGACCATCGATGGCGAGCTCGTCGCCAAGTCGACCGGCGAGCCCTCGCGCTACCGGCCGGGTGACCGGGTGTTCCACCTCAAGTTCGGCTATGGCGAGGTGACCGCCGCCGAGGGCAACAAGCTCACGGTGCAGTTCGACAAGGCCGGCGAGAAGAAGGTGGTCGACAGCTTCGTCCAGGCGGCGTGAGTGGAATTGTCGGTCGATAGTGCCTGTTTAAGAGACGGCTGCCTGTCAAATACATCAACGTTCTGCTTGGCCCCACATGTGGATAGATGTGGACACGTTCGGTCAGTCAGCCGGATAAGAGCAGACACCGCGCGGTATTGTTATGGTCTGATCTGCCATAGCAGGTACCCACGCCATGCTTCGCGACAGTCGTGACATTATCCGCCGTCTTGAACGCGAGGGGTTTGTGCTGCGCGCTGTGAAGGGCTCGCACCACAAGTATCTCCATCCTGAGACCCGTCGGATGGTGATCGTGCCCCACCCCAAGCGAGACTTGCCGCTCGGAACGGTGTATTCCATCTATCGTCAGGCGGGCTGGGCCCGCGATCGGTAGTCCAAGCCTTCGTCGCGCCATGCCGAGCTACATCGCCCTTGTCCATAAGGACCCCGACAGTTGCTATGGCGTCCAGTTCCCGGACGTTCCCGGTGTCTTTTCGGCAGCCGACGAGATCGAGGATCTTGTGGCCAATGCGGTTGAGGCGCTTGAACTGGGCGCCGAGGACTGGGAGGAGACCCATGGATCTCCTTTCCCCCTTCCGCGGACCATCGACCAGTTGCGCGACGATCCCGACTTCCGAGAGGCTGCGGTGGACGCCCTGCTTCTGATCGTCCCCTTCGATCCGCCGTCCCGCCGCGCCGCCGCGGAGTAGTGCCTCACCGCGCCCGCTGCTGGATGACGCCGTACCAGCCGAGCCCCGCATAGGTCTCGTAGCCCGGGGTCAGGTGGAACGCGGTCGTCGTGCCCTGCGCATTCACGGCAAAGCCGGCGCGCCGCCCGCCGGTGTCGAAGGCCACGGTCTCGCTCAGCACGCCCTTGCCGTCGGAGCTGGCGATCACGCGCTTGCGCGCATCGACCAGCATGACGCGGCTGCGCCGGGCCTCGTCCTCGCTGAGCCGCACGCCCTGGACGATGGCGCGGGCCTGGGGTTCCCAGTCGAAATGGATGGCCAGCACGCCGAGCGGCATGCCGTGCATCGCGCCGCCCGCGCGCACGGCCGTGGCATAGGTCGCGACCTCGGCGTCGCGCAGCTGGGCGGAGCGGGCTACATCCGCCACGGTGTAGTCGTCACCGGTGGCAAGGCCCATGGCGCGGTTGAACCAGGCCTCATGGCGCACGGACTGTCCGGCCACTGGAAAGCGATCCGGCCGCCCGGAGGCAATGATGCGGCCCTCCCGGTCGCAGAGCCAGATGTCGAGATAGACCGTGTAGGCGCCGAGGATGACGGCGAGCCGGCTCGATGCATGGGCTGCGCGGTCGGGCGCAGGCTCGGTCAGGGCGTCGACCACGGCGGAGTCCGTCGCCCACCAGCGCACGTCGCAGGTCCGCTCATAGAGGTTGCGGTCCATGAGCTCGATCGCGTTGAGGGAGAGGTCGACAAGGCGCTGGCCGGCCGCCTGGCTGCTCATCGCGAGGGTCATGGTCTCCAGCTCCTGCATCTGCCGGGCAAGCTCGGCGGAGAACTGCTGGGCGATCGCCCCGACACGTCCCGAGATCTCGCGAACCTCGGCGGCGACGACGGCAAAGCCGCGGCCATTTTCTCCGGCGCGGGCCGACTCGATGAGCGCATTGAGGGCCAGCATCCTCAGGCCGTCGGTGATCTTGTGGATGTCGTCGATCTTGGCGGCGGTGCTGCCGCGCACCGATCGGGTGGCCGCGAGGATCGTCTCGAGGGTGGGCGCTGCCTCCTCGGTGGCGCGGGAAGCAATGGCAGAGGCGGTAATGGCGGACATGGCTTCGGCGACCTGCGGACAGGGAGAGTTTCTGCGCTGGAATCTGCTGCCGGCATCCTTACCGAAATCTAAACTTCCCTAGGGGAATGCAATTTGTAACAGATTGAAATTACACTATAAATATGGATTGCATACAATTTGAGCAGTAGATGATGAAAATTCCCCACCACCCGCAGATTGCAGGCCGCCAATACCGGTAACGCCAGGGGTTGGTGACAGCGACGCGGACGATCGGCTATCACGCCATCATGCTCGAAGGCCTGCACCCCGTCGCCCCCACCCATCTGATGCGGCTCGAAACCTCCGAGCGCGCAGCACGCAAGGTCGGCGACCTCATCGGCGAGATGTTCGATCCTGCCGAGACGGCGGTCGCGGCCTTCGAGGCCCCCGACGGTCAGATCTGGCTGGTCGAGGTCTTCTTCCGCGAGGCGCCGGACGAGGATCATGTGCGCGGCCTGGTGAAGGCCGCCGCGGGCGATGCGGTCGCGGCCTGCGTCACGTTTCACGCCATCGAGTCCCGCGACTGGGTGCGTGCCTCGCTTGACGGACTGAAGCCGGTCGAGGCCGGTCGCTTCACGGTGTTCGGCTCCCATGACCGCGACAAGGTCGCGCCCAACGCCATCCCCATCGAGATCGAGGCGGCGCTCGCCTTCGGCACCGGCCATCACGGCACGACCCTTGGCTGCCTGCGCGCGATCGACCGGCTGGCCAAGGCGCGCCGGTCGTTCCGCCCGCTCGATGTCGGCACCGGCACGGGCGTGCTCGCCATTGCCGCCGGCCTGCGCCACCGCGTGTCGGTCCTCGCCTCAGACATCGACGCGGTGTCGGTCGAGGCCTCGCGTGACAATGCCGCGCTCAACAAGGCGCGCGGCTATGTCCAGGTGATCCACGCGGCGGGCCTGAAGGACGGCCGTTTCCGCAATGGCGCGCCTTACGACCTCGTGCTCGCCAACATCCTGCCGCGCCCGCTGGTCGGCATGGCGACGGACCTCGTGCGCCTCGTCGCGCCCGGCGGGTGGGTCGTGCTGTCGGGCATCATCCCGCCCCACGCCAATCTCGTCATCTCCGCCTATCGCGACCGCGGCCTCAGGCTCGTCGTGCGCGAGACCATCGAGGGCTGGGTGACGCTGACCATGCGCCGCGGCGGCTGAAGCGCCGTTCAGGCCTTCTTCGGCTCGGTCCGGCGGCTGGCGGCCTCGTTCTCCGCGGTCTTCGCCTCGGCGGAACCCGGCTTGGCCTTCTGCAACTCGGCAATGCGCCGCGCCGCGCGCTCCACCGCTGCCTCGTCCTCGTCCCGTGCCATGGTCACCTCCCCGTTATCCGCTGCCGTGATGCTGCGCCGAGCGGTCAACTTGCCCCGCCCGGGCACGGGTGATCAACTCCGCCGCCGTCCACCGGGTCCTCTCCCATGCGCATCGTGAAGACCATCGTCAAATGGGCCACCGCCCTCGTCCTGCTGCTGGTGGCCGGCGTTCTCGGGGTGGGGCTCTGGTATGTCCGCTCCGTCGAGCCGCAGGTGGCCGGCACGATCACCCTGCCGGGCTTCCAGAAGCCGGTGGAGGTGCTGCGCGACCAGGAGGGCGTGCCGCACATCTTTGCCGAGAGCGACCTCGATGCGGTCGCCGCGCTCGGCTTTGTCCACGCCCAGGACCGGCTGTGGCAGATGGAGATGAACCGGCGCATCGCCAGTGGCCGCCTGTCCGAACTCGTCGGCGCGCCGGGGCTGGAGACGGATCGCTTCCTCAGGACCATCGGCATCCGCCGCGCCGCCGAGGCCATCTTCGCCAATCTCGATGCCGAGACGCGGGTGCAGCTTGCCGCCTATGCGCGCGGGGTGAATGCCTATCTCACCACCCGGTCCTCGCCGCTGCCGCCCGAATTCTGGCTGCTGCGGGCCCCGGCTCCTGAGCCCTGGACGCCGATCGATTCCATTGGCTGGTCGCTGATGATGGCGCTCGATCTTGGCGGCAATTTCAACGCCGAGATCACCCGGATGCGGCTCGCCCAGCGGGGCCTCACCATGGAGCAGATCGGCCAGTTCCTGCCGCCCTATCCCGGCGAGACCTGGCCGGCGCTGCCGGACTACACCGCGCTCTACCGCTCGCTCGGCGGCCAGACCCAGCGGGCGGCAGCTCTCATCCGCGCCTTTGATTTCGGCATCGAGGGCCTCGGCTCCAACAACTGGGTCGTCTCCGGCGCCCGTTCCGAGACCGGCAAGCCGCTGCTCGCCAATGATCCGCATCTCGGGCTGTCTGCGCCAGCGCTCTGGTACTTTGCCCGCCTCACCTCGCCCGCCGGCACGGTGATCGGCGCGACATTGCCGGGCGTGCCGAGCGTCGTCCTCGGTCGCAACGATCGCATCGCCTGGGGCTTCACCAATACGGGGCCGGACGTGCAGGACGTCTTCATCGAGAAGGTCGACCCGGCCGATCCCACCCGCTACCAGACCCCGGACGGCTGGGCCCGCTTCGAGACGGTGCGCGAGGTCATCCAGGTGCGCGGCGCGCCGGACGAGGTGCTGAATGTCCGCATCTCCCGCCACGGCCCCATCATCTCGGACGGTGCGTCGGGCGGCGCCACGCAGGCCGTGCCGCAGGGCCACGCGCTGGCGCTGCAATGGACGGCGCTGTCGCCCGACAATCTGACGGTGCAGGCCTTCGCCCGGCTCAACGCGGCGCGCAACTGGGAGCAGTTCCGCGAGGCCGCCCGTCATTACGCCGTGCCTCAGCAGAACATGGTCTATGCCGATGTCGACGGGAACATCGGCTTCATCGCTGCGGGGCGCGTGCCGGTGCGTCGTCCCGACAACGACCTGAAGGGCCTGTTCCCGGCTCCCGGCTGGGACGCCCGTTACGACTGGGCCGGCTTCATTCCGTTCGAGGAGCTGCCGCAGGAGTTCAATCCGGCCCGCGGCTATCGCATCACCGCCAACGAGCGGATCACGCCCGAGGGCTATCCGCACCACATCACCTTCGAATGGTCCACGCCGCAGCGCGCCGACCGCATCGCCGAATTGCTGGCCGCCACCTCGCGCCACGGCATGGCGAGCTTCCGCGCCATCCAGGCGGATCACCGGTCCAACGCCATGCGCGAGGCGCTGCCGCTCCTCCTCGCCGCCCACCCGAAGGGCGAGGCCGAGCGGGCGCGGCAGGTGCCCGAGACAGTCCGACAGGTGGTCGCCGCGCTGGCCAGCTTCGACGGCACCATGGCGACCGACCGGGCAGAACCGCTCGTCGTCGCGGCCTGGATGCGCGAGTTGACGCGGCTGGTCTATGCCGACGAACTGGGTCCGCGGCTGTTTGCAACGCTGTGGGACCAGCGCCACAGCTTCATGATGAGCGTGCTGAAGGACCAGAACGGCGCGGCCGCCTGGTGCAATGCCGAGGGGCGGCCGCAGAGCTGCGCCGTGCTCGTGTCGCGTGCGTTGGATCTGGCGCTCGAGGACCTCACGAAGCGCTACGGGGCCGACTGGCGCGCCTGGCGCTGGGGTACGGCGCATGACGCCCTCTCGGAACACCGGCCCTTCTCCCGGGTCGCCCAGCTGGCGCCGCTCTTCGACGTGCGCGTGCCGGTCCCTGGCGACACCTACACGGTGAACGTCAACCGCTACACGATCCGCAACGAGGCCGGGCCCTTCGTGTCGCGCCACTCCGCCTCGCTGCGGGCGATCTACGACATGGCCGATCCCGAACGGTCCGTTTTCATGCACTCGACCGGGCAGTCCGGTATCCCCACATCGCGGCTCTACCGCAACCTGGCGGAGCGCTGGGCGCGGGTGGAGTTCATGGCCATGCGGACCGACCGGGCGGAGATCGAGAAGGGCGCCATGGGCCGGCTGGTGCTGCAGCCGCGCTGAGACGGGCGCCGGCTGAAACAAAGCGGGCTGTGCCCCGCCACAGGGCAGCAGGAGGCGCACGTTAGGGAAGGGCATCATCCTCCCCGGAGCCCCGCCATGATCCGCCATGTCCTTGCCGGCCTCGCCGCCGCTGTCCTCGCGACCAGCCTTGTCGCCGCGCCTGCGGCCGCCACCACCTCCGTCTGCGAGGTGGCGGAGACCTCGGATGGCTTCGCGGCCCTGCGCGCCTCTCCCTCACCCGAGGCGCGGGAAATTGCCCGCATGAGGACCGGGCACATCGTCGTGATGCAGGTCGATCAGTCCGGCGAGGTCATTCGCCGCGGCCGCTGGACCAAGGTCATGTACTGGCCGGGCGGCGACCATGTGCTGCCGAGCCAGCCGGCGTACCGGACGGGCCGGACCGGCTGGGTCGCGAGCCGCCTCATCGACATCTGCGGCTGAGGCGCCCCTCCGCTCAGGCCGCCTTCGGCGCCTTCGGGTGCCGGTGGCTTGGGGTGCGCATGGTGACGAGCTCTTCCGCCGCCGTCGGATGCACGGCCATGGTTGAATCGAAATCCGCCTTGGTCGCCCCCATCTTCACGGCGATGCCGGCGAGCTGGATCATCTCGCCCGCATCCGGCCCGCAAACATGGACGCCGAGGACGCGGTCGGTCTCGCCATCGACCAGCAGCTTCATCAGCATCCGCGTGTCGCGGCCGGAAATGGTGTGCTTCATGGGACGGAAGGTCGCCTTGTAGACGTCGAGGGCGCAGCCGGTGGCGAGCGCCTCGGCCTCCGACAGGCCAACCGTGCCGATCTCGGGCTCCGAGAAGACGGCGGTGGGGATGAGCTGGTGGTCCGCCGTCCAGGCCTTTCCGCCGAAGACCGTGTCGGCGAAGGCATGGCCCTCGCGGATGGCGACCGGGGTGAGGTTCACCCGGTCGGTGACGTCGCCCACCGCATAGATCGACGGCACGGAGGTGCGGCTGTCGGCGTCGACCAGCACCTCGCCGGCCTTGCCGAGCTTCACGCCTGCCGCCTCGAGGCCGAGGCCTGCCGTGTTGGGCTTGCGGCCGATGGCCATGAGCACCTGGTCGGCGACCACCGGCGCATGGCCGTTGCGGAAGCTGACGGTGAGGCCGTCGGCGCCCTTCTCGATGGATGAGAAGACCTCGCCCATGACGAGGCGGATGCCCTTCTTGGCGTACTCCGCCATGAGGTGGTCGCGCACATCCTCGTCGAAGCCGCGCAGCACCTTGTCGCCGCGATAGACGAGGGTCACCTCCGAGCCGAGGCCGGCGAAGACGCCGGCGAACTCGACGGCGATGTAGCCGCCGCCGGCGATGACGATGCGCTTCGGCTGTTCGGGCAGGTGGAAGACCTCGTTGGAGGAGATCGTGTGCTCGCGGCCGGGCAGGCTCTCGTCCACGGAGGGGCGGCCACCGGTGGCGATGAGGATGTATTTCGCGGTGATGGTGCGGCCATCGGCGAGCGTCACGGCGTTGGGCCCGGCGACGGTGGCGCGCTGGGCGACGATCTCGACACCGGCCTTGGTCAGGTTGGTGCCGTAGATGCCTTCGAGGCGGGTGATCTCGCGGTCCTTGGCGGCGATGAAGCGCGGCCAGTCAAAGGACGTCTCCCCGACCGTCCAGCCGAAGCCGGCAGCGTCCTCGAAATGCTCGTGGAACTGCGAGGCGTAGACCATCAGCTTCTTCGGCACGCAGCCGCGGATCACGCAGGTGCCGCCCATCCGGTATTCCTCGGCGACCATGACCCGGGCGCCATGGGTGGCGGCGATCCGCGCCGCGCGGACGCCACCGGAGCCACCTCCGATGACGAAGAGGTCGACGTCGAAGCGGGGATCGGCAGCGGAGCTCATGGTGTCCTCGGCGGGCTGGCGGCAGGCTCGCGCCGTGCCGCCGGAAAGATCGTGACCGATCGGGCCTTATCACAGGGGGGCGGGGACACAAATCCGCGAGGGCCATGCTTGCTGCAGGAGATCAATCCACGCATTGTGCCTGTGCCTTCCAGGAGCCGAACCGATGTCCGATGAATCCGGCTCACGCGCCGACGCTCTCCCTGAGAAGGCGAGGGACAGGGGCTGGCTGTATCGGGCGGTGACGGGGCGGGCGGCCTCCCCGGATCGGCTGCCGGATCAAGGCGACGTGGCTCAGTTGGTGACGGGCCTCCTCGACACGCCCGATTACCGCAACCGCTTCCGCGATGCCGCGCGCGACGACGCCGATGTCATCGCGGCGGTGGAGCTGTGGCCACCGGAATCGCGGCCCCATGACCTCCATATCTTCGTGGTCACCGGGGACCCCTGGTCGAAGTCGCGCGCCGCGATCGAGCGCCTCGCGCCGCGTCTGGGGGATCGCCTCGTCATGACGGTCCTGTCGGGCAAGGCCGACGACGAGCCGTTTCCCGATGTCCGCGGCCTCGACCTCATCGTGATCCCCGGACAGAGCGTTTTCGAGCTGCGCGCGCGCTTGCCCGAATTCATGAAGGAGAGCGCCTGGGTGATCTCCATCGAGGACCATTCGGTGCCGACGGAGGAATGGCTCGACGGGCTTCTCGCGACGCTTGCGACAGTTCCGTCGACCTGCCTTGCGGTGACGGGCACGGCGGCCAATCTCACCTCGACCGCGCCCTGGGCCTGGGCCAACTTCCTGTTCAATTTCTATCGCCACTGGCATCCGGCTGCCGCGCCCGAACTCGGCGGCACCGTCGCGACCACGGCCTTCCGGCGAGATCTGGCGGGGCGACGGCCCTTCGCCATCCATGCCTTCGAGAGCCGCGTGCTCGGCCGCAGCATGCCGGTGAGCAATGCCTTCCCGGTGAACCACACCCAGCACACCCGCTTCATCGAGGCGACGCTGCACGTCATCGACAATGGCCTTGTCTATGGGGCCTCGCTGCGCCGCACCCACCTGCGGCCGCGCTCCGCGCTGTTCCACTCCGTCCGTCACGTGCTGGGCGGGCGCATGCGGGACATTGCCGAGGTGCTCGCCGCCCATCCCCGGCGCGCCGAACTGCCGCCGGGCACGCTCGCCCGCATCCGGTGGATCGCCTGGTGTCATTCCTTCGGCACCGTGATGGGCGCTCTCGTGGGCAGCGGCCGGGCGCATCTGCGGCTTGAGTGACGTCCGTCCCCGCGTCACCGGCATCCGGATAAAACGCTATGGCGGTTTGTCGCACCTGATGCGACATTCCACGCCATAATCTGGGGAGTGAACGACCATGCGGACTTTGACGCGGCGCGAGGCCGTCGCCCTCGGCGGCGCCATCCTGACCGTCGCCGCAGGCGGGAGCCTGCAGGCGCTTCCGAGCGAGCTGAAGATCATGGCGCCGGCGGCGCCGGGCGGTGGCTGGGACCAGACCGCCCGCGTCATGCAGGGCGTCCTCACCGCCGAGCGCATCGTCCGCTCCGCCCAGGTGACCAATGTCGCGGGCGCCGGCGGCATCATCGGCATCGCCCAGTTCGTCAACGGCTCGAAGGGCGATCCGACGGCGCTGATGGTCTCCGGCTTCGTCATGGTCGGCGCCATCCTGATGAACCGCGCGCCCGTCACCCTTGAAGCGGTGACGCCGATCGCCCGCCTGACCGGCGAGTGGCAGGCGCTCGTTGTGGCCGCCAATTCACCGATCAAGACGCCGCAGGACCTCGTCGCGGCCCTCAAGGCCGACGTCGCCAAGGTGAGCTGGGGCGGCGGCTCGGCGGGTGGTGTCGACCACATCACCGCCGCCATGTTCGCGGGCCTGGCCGGCGCTGACGGCTCCAAGGTGAACTACATCGCCCATTCCGGCGGCGGCGAGGCCATGGCGGCGATCCTGTCGAACCGCGTCACGGTCGGTGTCGGCGGCGGCAGCGAGTTCGAGCAGCACGTCAAGGGCCGTCGCCTGCGCTGGATCGGCCTCACCGCCCCGCAGGGCACCGCCGGCCTTCCCGGCCCGACCCTGTCCGAGCAGGGCATCAAGCTGGAGCTGCAGAACTGGCGCGGCGTCTTCGCCGCGCCCGGCATCACCGAGGCGCAGCGCGCCGAACTCGGCCAGCTCGTCGAGAGCATGGTCAAGTCCAAGGGATGGGCCGACCAGCTCGCCGCCAAGGGCTGGCAGGACACCTATCTCGGCGCCAGCGCCTTCGAGGCCTTCCTCAAGGAGGAGATCGCCCGCGTCTCCGCCGTGCTCGGCCAGCTTGGCCTGGTGAGGGCGTGATGTCCGGCGGGGGAGGAACCGGCGCTGACCGTCCGGTCATCGTCATCGGGGCCGGCCTGATCGCCGTTGCCGTGATCGTCTTCTGGCAGTCCTGGGCGCTGCGGGCGAGCTTCGGCAGCCAGACGCTGGGGCCGCAGATGATGCCGTTCCTGGTGTCGCTGCTGCTGCTGCTCTTCGGTGCGCTGACCGTCATTGCCGGGTGGAAGGGCACGTTCCCGACCCGCGATGAAGCCGACTGGACCAGCGTCGCCTGGATCACCGGCGGCCTCGCCGTGATGATCCTGCTCATCAAGACCGCCGGCTTCGTCCCGGCCTGCGCGCTGCTCTTCGCCTCCACGGCCCGCGCCTTCGGCTCGCGCCGCGCGCTCGTCGACGTGTGCATCGGCGGCGCCATGGCCGCCGTCGTCTATCTCTTCTTCGTCCGGCTTCTCGGCCTGTCGCTCCCCTCCGGCTTCACCGAAAGCTGGTTCTGATCTCGCGGCGGTCGTCCGCCCCCGTCACCCCCCGACCCCGATCCCCATGGAAACGCTCTCCCTCCTCGGCAATGGCCTCGCCATCGCCGTCCAGCCGATGAACCTCCTCTTCGCGCTCATCGGCGTCATTCTCGGCACGGCGGTCGGCGTCCTGCCGGGCATCGGCCCGGCCATGACCGTGGCGCTCCTGCTGCCCATCACCTTCAAGATGGACCCGGCCGGGTCCCTGATCATGTTCGCCGGCATCTATTATGGCGGCATGTATGGGGGCTCGACCACGTCGATCCTGCTCAACACGCCGGGCGAGAGCTCCTCCATCGTCACGGCGCTTGAGGGCAACCGGATGGCGCGGGCGGGACGCGGCGGCGCGGCACTCGCCACCGCCGCCATCGGCTCCTTCGTTGCCGGCACGATCGCCACGGCGCTGCTGACCATCTTCGCGCCCTTCCTCGCCGAGGTCGCCATTGCCTTCGGCCCGGAGGACTATTTCGCGCTGATGCTGGTGGCCTTCATCACGGTCTCCGCGACCTTCGGCTCGTCGCGGCTGCGCGGCCTCACCTCGCTTGCCATCGGCCTCACCCTCGGCCTCGTCGGCATCGACAAACTGACCGGCCAGGCCCGCCTCTCCTTCGGGATTCCGGATCTCCTGGACGGACTGGAGGTGACGACGGTTGCGGTCGCCATGTTCGCGGTCGGCGAGGCCATGGCTGTGGCGTCGCAGAAGGGCACGGCGGATGACGGCAAGATCGAGCCGATCCGTGGCTCGCTGTGGATGACCAAGGAGGACTGGAAGCGGTCCTGGCTGCCCTGGCTGCGCGGCACGGCCTTCGGCTTCCCCATCGGCGCGCTGCCGGCGGGCGGGGCGGAGGTTCCGACCTTCCTCTCCTATGCCACCGAAAAGCGCCTCTCCAAGCATCCGGAGGAGTTCGGGCATGGCGCCATCGAGGGCGTCGCCGGGCCGGAGGCGGCGAACAACGCGTCTGCCGCCGGCACGCTGGTGCCGCTGCTGACCCTTGGCATCCCCACCTCGGCGACGGCGGCGATCATGCTGGCCGGCTTCCAGCAATACAACCTGCAGCCGGGCCCGCTGCTCTTCGTCACCTCCGCCGATGTGGTCTGGGGCCTCATCGCCTCGCTGTTCATCGCCAACACCATGCTGATCGTGCTCAACCTGCCGCTGGTCGGCCTCTGGGTGCGGCTGCTCTCCATTCCCCGCCCCTGGCTCTATGGCGGCATCCTGGTCTTCGCGACGGTGGGCGTGCTCGCGGCCAAGGGTTCGCTGGTCGAGCTGACGCTGGTGCTGCTGCTCGGCCTGCTCGCCTTCGGCATGCGCCGCTTCGACTATCCGATCGCGCCGGTGGTGGTCGGCATGATCCTTGGGCCCATGGCGGAGACGCAGCTGCGGCGCGCCCTGCAGATCAGCAATGGCGATGCTACGGTCCTTGTCACCAGCCCCATCTCGGCGACGCTGCTGGTCGTCGCAGTCGTGGCGCTGTTCGGGCCGCTGCTCTGGGCGCGGCTCGGCTGGCGGATGAAATCGGACGAGGACTGACGCCCCCCGCCGCAGCGGCCGTCACCAGAACGAAAAACGCCGGGCACGAGGCCCGGCGTTTTGCATTCGGGAACGACCCGAGCGTCAGAGGCGGATGCCGCGCTTGGCGAATTCCTCACGGAAGCGGGCGACGAGATCGCGCGTGACGATCTGGCTCCACTGCTGGGTGCGCCCGAAGGTCTCTTCCATGATGGTCGGGATGGTGCGGACCAGCTTCTGGCCATCGGCCGACTGGTAGAAGGCCTGGATGCGGCGCAGCTCCTCGATGGTGAAGCGCTGGGCATAGGCGACCGCGATGCCCTGGATGAGCTCGTTCACCCGCGGCTGGAACTCGGTCTTCAGGAGGTCGCCGACCTCATTGAACTGGCGGCCGAGATCCGGGTTGGTCGGCAGGAAGAGCGACTTGGCCTGCTCGACGAAGGCGGGAATCACGTTCTCGAAGGACGCCGAGGCGCCGGAGAGCTCGACGACCTGGCGGGCGATGGCGACATGCTCGGCCGAGGGCTGAGGAGCGGCCGGGGCAGCGGGAGCGGCCGGCTGCGCCTGGGCCAGCGTGGCCGGGGGCCGCTGGGTCTGCGCGGTCGCAGCGGTCGCGGCGACAAGGGCGCTGGCCGCGACGGCTGCGGCGAACATACGGGCGAACATCGGGATCACTCCTCGGGAAGTCTCGGGCCGCGGCGTGCCGAAGCGGCTCTCGTGTCAGACACGTCCTACGACCTCTGCGCCTCCAGGGGAAGCGATGATCGCGCAGGACGCAAGACCAATGAACAGGCCGTGCTCGACCACGCCGGGCACGGAATGAAGGCGGGCACCGAGCTGGACCGGATCGGGAATCCGGATGCAGGCCGCATCAAGGATCATGTGACCGCCGTCCGTGACGAAAACATGGCCGTCGGCCTTGCGGCGCAGTGTCAGCGGGGCCGGGCAGCCGCAGGCCTCCAGCACCTTGGCGATGGCGCGTTCGGTGGCGCCAAGGCCGAAGGCGTTGACCTCGATGGGAAGCGGGAACCGGCCGAGAGCCTCGACGCGTTTGGAGGCGTCGGCGATGACGATCATGCGGCCGGAGGCGGCGGCGACGATCTTCTCGCGCAGCAGGGCGCCACCGCCCCCCTTGATGAGGTTCAACGCCGGGTCGATCTCGTCGGCGCCGTCGATGGTGATGTCGAGTTCGGGCGTCTCGTCGAGGGTGGTGAGCGGAACGCCCAGCCGCTCGGCCTGGGCCCGCGTCACCTCGGAGGTCGGCACGCCCACCACCTTCAGGCCGGCCTGCACCCGCTCGGCCAGCAGGTCGACGAAATGCTTGGCGGTGGAGCCGGTGCCGAGGCCGAGGCGCATGCCGTCCTCGACAAAGGTCAGCGCCTTGGCGGCGGCGTCGCGCTTGAGGGCTTCGGGATCGGTCATCGCTGTCTCGGCCGTCGTGTGTGGGCGCGGGATAGCGCGGGACGGGGTCAGAAGTCCACCACGTCCAGCTTCGGCATGGCGGTGGGGTTCATCACCGCCATGTCGGGACGGGGCAGCGGCTCGCCGCTGTCGCGGAAGCGGTTGACCACGGGATAGCGGCGGTCGCGGCCGAAATTGCGGGCCGTGACCTTCACGCCGGGGGCGGCCTGCCGGCGCTTGTACTCGGCGATGGCGAGGAGGCGCTCCACCTTCTTCACGGTCTCGGGGTCGTAGCCTTCCGCGACGATGGAGGCGACGGGCGCTTCCTTCTCCACGAGGCGCTCGAGGATCGCGTCGAGCACGTCATAGGGGGGCAGCGAGTCCTGGTCCTTCTGGTTCTCGCGCAGCTCGGCGGTCGGCGGCTTGGTGATGATGTTGACCGGGATCACCTCGCCGTCGGGGCCGAGAGCGCCGGCGGGCTTCCAGCGGTTGCGCAGGGCGGAGAGGCGGAAGACCTCGCTCTTGTAGAGGTCCTTCACCGGATTGTAGCCGCCATTCATGTCGCCGTAGATCGTCGCGTAGCCGACCGACATCTCGCTCTTGTTGCCGGTGGTCACCACCATGGCGCCGAACTTGTTGGAGATGGACATGAGGATCGTGCCGCGGGCACGGCTCTGCAGGTTCTCCTCGGTGATGTCGCGGTTGGTGCCCTTGAACAGCGGGGCGAGCGTCGCCTCGAGGCCTTCCACGGCGGCGGCGATCGGCACGACGTCGTAGCGCACGCCGAGCGCCCGGGCGCATTCGAAGGCGTCCTTCAGCGAATCCTCCGAGGTGAAGCGATAGGGCAGCATGACGCAATGCACCCGATCCGGCCCGAGGGCGTCGACGGCCATGGCAGCGCAGATGGCGGAATCGATGCCGCCGGACAGGCCGAGCACCACGCCGGGGAAGCGGTTCTTCTCGACATAATCGCGCAGGCCGAGGACACAGGCGGCGTAGTTCGCCTCGTCGCCGCTCTCATGCGTATGGATGGGCCCCGAAAAGCGCCAGGCGCCGTCGACGCGCTTCGCGTCGACGATGGCGATGGTCTCGGCAAAGGCGGGAAGCTGCATGGCGAGCGACCGGTCGGCGTTCACGGCCAGCGAGGCGCCGTCGAAGACCAGTTCGTCCTGCCCGCCCACCTGGTTGACGTAGAGCAGCGGCAGGTCGCTCTCGCCGATGCGGGCGACGATGGTGCTCATGCGCTCGTCATAGACGCTCTCGCGATAGGGCGAGCCGTTGGGCACGATCAGCATTTCGGCGCCGGTCTCGGAGAGGGTCTCGACCACCTCCTCGCCCCAGATGTCCTCGCAGATCGGCACGCCGATGCGCACGCCGCGGACATTGACCGGGCCGGGCAGGGGGCCGGGGGCGAAGACGCGCTTCTCGTCGAAGACCGAATAGTTCGGCAGGTCCACCTTGAACCGCACCGCCTGGATCATGCCGGCATCGGCGACCAGCACGGCATTGTAGACGCGGCCGTCCTCGGCCCAGGGCGTGGTGACGAGCAGCGCCGGTCCGCCGTCCGCGGTGTCGCGGGCCAGCGCCTCGGCGGCCTGACGGCAGGCTGCCTGGAAGGCCGGCTTCAGCACCAGATCCTCCGGCGGGTAGCCGGAGATGAAGAGTTCCGAGAAGACGACGAGATCGGCGCCCGCGGCGGCCGCATCGGCCCGTGCAGCGCGGGCCTTGGCGAGGTTGCCGGCGACATCGCCCATGACGGGATTGAGCTGGGCGACGGCGATGCGGAGCGAGGACGGCGTCTGAGTCATGGTTGAGATGTAACGCGGCGGTTCCCGGTTCTCAATGCGCAGCCGGGCAGGCCTGGGCGTGCCCAATGGACGGCGCATGGGCGCGCGGCATCGCCCCAATCCTCAACAAAAGGTAAAAATCCAAAGAGAAACAGATGGTTGTCGGATGTTGCACTTAACTCGGCAGTAACCTTGATGATTCATGAATGGTCGCGAGGGAGAGCGACCCGTGCGGGGGCGCGGCTCGCGAGGAGGCCGGAATGGCGGCGCGTTCGATGATCACGATGGGCAAGGCCGCAGGGGCGGCGGTGCTCGCGGGGCTGGTGGCCCTGGCTCACCCGGCGGCGGCAGCCGACATGTCGCTGCGCGGTTCGCTGCCGGCCTACGAGGACACCGGTCCCAACTGGTCGGGCATCTATGGCGGTGTCCATGGCGGTATCGGCAGCATGACGGCCGATACCCAGTCCATGGCCAAGCGCGAGTCGCAGCGCCTGCTCAACGGCCTCTACTATCTCAACCCGACATCCGGGACGGCGGCGCCGGACTTCATCAATGTCGATCCGGTCCGGTCCTCGCCGGTGATGTTTGGCGTCTTCGCCGGCTATCAGCAGCAGTACGAGGATGCGGTGATCGGCTTCGAGGTCGACTACAGCCGCATCGCCAGTGGCGGCGGCGGAAGCCGGTCCTGGACCCAGCCCTTCAGCGTGCTCTACGCCCAGACCGGCTATACCGACGCCTTCTCGCAGAGCACGACGGTGCGCGCCTCCATCACCGATTACGTGACGGCGCGCCTGCGCGGCGGCTGGGCCTATGGCCGGGTCATGCCCTACATCACCGGCGGCCTCGCGCTGGTGCGCGGCAACACCTCGGTGAGCTACCGCGCCGGCATCTCGCGCATCGACACCGACTCCTCCGACAGCGTCGACTGGACGGCGGCCTACAGCGACATCGTCAACTCGACCCGCAGCTCCAACGGCACGATCGGCTTCGGCTATGTCATGGGCACCGGCGTCGAGGCGCTGCTGACCAACAACATCTTCGCACGCGCCGAATATCAGTTCCTGCGCGTGCCCTCGATGGGCGGCGTGCCGGTGACGCTGCACACGATCCGCGCCGGCGTCGGCCTGAAGTACTGATCACCTGACCGAGACAGCAAAAGGCCCGCTTCGGGATGCCGGAGCGGGCCTTTCTGTTTTCTGCGCTTCGAGCGGAGCTTACTCCGCGGCTTCGCGCACCGCCGGGCTGCGGGTGAGGCGCTGGCGCTTCAGCATCTCGGCCACCTTGAACGACACTTCCAGCGCCTGCTCGGCGTTGAGCCGCGGGTCGCAATGGGTGTGGTAGCGGTCCGACAGGTCGAGGTCGGTGATCGCCGCCCGGCCGCCGGTGCATTCCGTCACGTTCTTGCCGGTCATCTCGAGATGGATGCCGCCGGCATAGGTGCCCTCGGCCGCGTGGATGGCGAAGAAGCGCTCGATCTCGCCCATGACGAGGTCGAAGGGGCGCGTCTTGTAGCCGTTGGCGGCCTTGATCGTGTTGCCGTGCATCGGATCGCAGGACCACACGACGGTGCGGCCCTCCTTCTCCACGGCGCGGATCAGGGCGGGCAGGTGCTTCTCCACCTTGTCGGCGCCGAAGCGGCAGATCAGCGTGATGCGGCCGGCCTTGTCCTCGGGGTTGAGGACGTCGAGCAGGCGGATCAGGCCGTCGGCATCGAGGCTCGGACCGCACTTGAAGGCGATCGGGTTCTTGATGCCGCGGAAATACTCGACATGGGCATGGTCGACCTGGCGGGTGCGGTCGCCGATCCACAACATGTGGCCGGAGGTGGCGTACCAGTCGCCGGAGGTGGAATCGACGCGGGTCAGCGCCTCCTCGTAGCCCAGCAACAGCGCCTCGTGGCTCGTGTAGAGCTCGGTGGTGCGCATCTCCGGATGGGCCTCGGGGTCGATGCCGCAGGCGCGCATGAAGTCGAGCGCCTCCTCGATCCGCTCGGCGAGGTGCCGATAGCGGTCGTTGGCCGGCGTGTCCTTCACGAAGCCGAGCATCCACTTCATGGCATTGTCGAGATTGGCATAGCCGCCATAGGCGAAGGCGCGCAGCAGGTTCAGCGTCGCCGCCGACTGGCGGTAGGCCATGGCCTGGCGCGTCGGATCCGGCTCGCGGGACTCCGGCGTGAAGGCGATGTCGTTGATGATGTCGCCGCGATAGGAGGGCAGCGTCACGCCGTCGATGGTCTCGGTATCGGCCGAGCGCGGCTTGGCGAACTGGCCGGCGACGCGGCCGACCTTCACGACCGGCATGCCGCCGGCATAGGTCAGCACCACCGCCATCTGCAGGAAGGCGCGGAAGAAGTCGCGGATGTTGTCGGCGCCGTGCTCAGCGAAGCTCTCGGCACAGTCACCGCCCTGCAGCAGGAAGGCCTCGCCCCTTGCGACTTTCGCGAGGGCCTTCTTCAGGTTGCGCGCCTCACCCGCAAAAACCAGCGGCGGAAAGCCCGAAAGGCGCTTCTCGACGTCCTGGAGCGCCGTCTGGTCCTTGTAGACCGGCACCTGCAGGATCGGCTTCGACCGCCAGCTCGACGGGCTCCAACGCTCGCCCATGACACGTTCCTCTCGCCTGGTCTCGCGACGGGTTCGCTCCCGCGCGAAAAAGTGATCCCTGCGCCTCGGGTCTTTGGACCACGCGGGCAGGGGAGCGACCTTATACACGAGGATGGCGATGCGGGCGAGCGGTCCGAAGGGCGGGCCGCCTCGCGGGCGATTTCGCGCCCTGGCGTGGCGGGATCGCGCGTTGCCTTGATGCGTTCCCTCCTGTACCCCCGATCCGGCCGTGACACAAAGGTTCGCCATGACCCGCACCGTCCGTAACCTCCTCCTCTCCGCCGTCGCAGCCTCGGCGCTGGTGATGGCGCAGCCGCTTGCCGCTCAGGCGCCCCACGCCATCGAGGTCACGGTGGACGAGGCCGGCTGCATCGCCGCGCCGACCCCGGCCTGCACCGCGGAACTGGCGCTCAAGGCGGCTGCCGAGGAGCCGGAGGGCTGGGCCGCCACCGCCGCCTTCGAGGCCTTCCTGCAGTCCGATCCAGACCTTGCGGCCCGCGACCGCTGGATGGCGCGCTACGAGGCCTGGGCGAAGATCGCCACCGTCGACGGCATCAAGGAGCGCATCGTGCCGGTGCGCGCCGAGCACCTGGCACGCAAGGGCGATTTCGCGGCCGCCTATCGCGAGCTCGGCCTCGACCAGCCGCAGCCGGCGCCGCTGTCGGAGCCCTCGGTGCTGATCCTCGACGAGGCCCGCTCGGGCCGCGTCGCCGATGCGCTCGGCCGGGTCGATCGCCTGGTGGAGAGCGACAGCCGCGACGAGATCCGGCTCGAACTGCTCGAGATCGCCATCGCCCGCGCGCCGGCCGAGGCCGATGCCGTGGCGAACCAGATCAAGGACCGCTTCACCCGCCGCATGGCGCAGGCGCTGCAGGCTGGCGCCCGCGGCGACATGGTCATCGCCCGCTCCATCGACGAATGGGCGCGCGGAGCGCGGGCCAACCAGACCGCTCCCTTCGACGATGCCGATACGGCGCGGCGCGACAGCTGGGACATGGTGCTGCGCGGCGCGGTCGCGGCGAACAATCTCGAGGCTTTCCGCAAGGCGCTCGCGGCCCGGCCGCCCTTCAACAGCTCGGCAGATGCGGAGTCCGCAAGCCGCATCCTGCGCGTGCTGATGCGCGAGGGGCGTGCGGAATGGATCCGCGCCTTCGGGCCGGCCCTGCGCCTGCCGCCGGAGGACGCGGTATCCGTGGACGAGGACATTGGCGGGATGCGCAACCTGCCCGCGGCGAGCCTCGTCGCCGTCGCCGAGGCGGCGGAGGCGACCGGCCGGTCGCGCGGTGCGGTGATCGACACGGCGGTCGAGATGCTGGTCGGCCGCGGCGCAGTGGCAGAGGCGCGCGACCTCTTCGTGCGTCTCGGCCGGATCGATGAGCTCAACCGCGTGACCTTCGACCAGGAGCGCGTCGGCGTGGTCTTCGAGACGCTGTGGCGCGCGGTCGTCGGCCGTGGCCCGAAGGAGGCCGTGGATGCGGTCGCGGCCCGTATCACCTCTGAAGGGGCCAAGGCCTATATCGCCCGCGTCGACGGGCTTGCGACCCGCATGCGGGCGATTGCCTCCGGCACCAAGGCTGAGGAGCCGGCCGACGACGAATGGGCGGTCATGCTCGACATCGCCATCGCCTCGGGCGATCCGATCCTGATGACCAAGATCGCGGCGTCGATGAAGGATGCCGGCCTGCGCTCGACGGCCTTCGTGCAGGTGACCAAGAACCTGTGGGAGCGCGCGGCTCGCTGAGCGCCGCGCGTCCCCTCAGCCCTGCAGCTTTGCCCACATCTCGCGGTCGCGGACATCCGTCCAGATGACGGGCCAGTCGATGCCGCTCGCCTCGTCATAGGCGCGCGAGACGTTGAAGGGCAGGCAGTGCTCGTAGATGGCGAAGGAGCCGAATTTCGGGTCGGTCGCCACGCGGCAGGCGTCGAAGGCCTGCTTCAGCGTCAGGCCCTTCGCGACGCTCTCCGCCACCGAGCCGTAGAGCGTGTCGAGGAAATCGCGGGTGAGGCGGATGCCGTCCGCCACCATGGCCGGGGAGGTGAGCGCCGCACCACGGCCGGGCACAACGGCCTTGGGCGCCAGTGCCTCGATGGCGGCAAGGGTCTTGGGCCAGTCCTTGAAATGGGCGTCACCGCAATAACAGGCCGAGTGATACTCGACGAGGTCGCCGGTGAAGGCGACGCCGGCATCGGGCACCCAGGCGACCGTGTCGCCGGCGGTGTGGCCGCGACCGAGATGCATGAGCTTCACCTCGCGACGGCCGAGCCAGACGGTCATCTCGGAGCCGAAGGTGACATGCGGCCAGGTGAGGCCGGGCGGGATCGATTCCGCGCCCGGGAAGAGGCGGGGGAACCGGCCGATCTCGCTGGCCTTGTCCTGTTCGCCCCGCTCGACGATCAGGCCACGCGTCGCGTCCGAGGCAATGATCGTGGCGCCCTCATAGGCCGATGCGCCGAGCACCCGCACCGCGTGATAGTGCGACAGCAGGACGTAGCGGATCGGCTTGTCGGTGACGGCGCGCACGCGCGCGATGACGTCGGCCGCCATGGCCGGCGTCGCCTGGGCGTCGATGACCATGCAGCCATCGTCGCCGACGATGATGCCGGAGTTCGGGTCGCCTTCGGCGGTGTAGGCATAGAGCCCCTCGCCGAGGCGGTCGAAGGAGACGGTCTTCGGCCCGAGATCGGCGGTGGAGGCGAAGGCCCTTGTCGGTTCGGTCATTGGTGCAATCCCTCGAACCGGCTCAGGCGTGGTGCTTGCGCACGATCTGGTCGATGGCGCCGAAGATCGAATGGCCGCGCTCGTCCTTCATCTCGAGGCGAACGGCATCGCCGAAGCGCATGAAGGGCGTGCGCGGGGCGCCGCCGCGAAGGGTCTCCACCGTCCGCATCTCGGCGATGCAGGCATAGCCGAGGCCGCCCTCGGCAATCGGCCGGCCGGGCCCGCCGTCGGGATCGCGGTTGGACACGGTGCCGGAGCCGATGATGGTCCCGGCGGAGAGCGCCCGGGTCTTGGCGGCATGGGCGATGAGCGTGCCGAAATCGAAGGTCATGTCGACACCCGCCTCCGGCCGGCCGAAGGGCTCGCCGTTAAGATAGGCATGGAGCGGCAGGTGCAGCTTGCCGCCGCGCCAGGCATCGCCGAGCTCGTCCGGCGTGACGGCCACCGGCGAGAATGCGGTCGAGGGCTTCGACTGGAAGAAGCCGAAGCTCTTGGCGAGCTCGGGCGCGATGAGGTTCCGCAGGCTGACGTCGTTGACGATCATGACGAGGCGGATGTGGTCGAGGGCGGCGACCGGATCGACGCCCATGGGCACGTCGTCGGTGACCACCGCCACCTCGCCCTCGAAATCGATGCCATGCGCCTCGTCCGGCAGGACGATGGGGTCGCGCGGCGGGATGAAGGTGTCGGAGCCGCCCTGATACATCAGCGGGTCGGTCCAGAAGGAGGAGGGCATCTCGGCGCCACGGGCCTGCCGGACGAGGGCGACGTGGTTCACATAGGCTGAGCCATCGGCCCACTGGTAGGCGCGCGGCAGCGGGCTGGCGCAGTCGTGCTCATGGAAGCGGAACGAGGGAACCGAGCCGTGTTCAAGCTGTTCGGCGAGATCTCCGAGGCGCGGGGCGACCTGCGACCACTGGTCCAGCGCACCTTGCAACGTCGACACAACCGGGAAGGCATCGGTCGCCCGGGTGAGATCCCGCGACACGATGACCAGCCGGCCGTCGCGGCCGTGCTTGAGAGAGGCGAGCTTCATGGCGTTTGTTTTCCCCACAGCGCATGTGAGGCCGGTCTGTCGCGGCCCCTGAAGTCATCAAAGCCTGTCCGCGCCGCCTTGACCAGAGCCGTCACCATGCGCGCCACTTCAGCGAGTTGTATTATGCTTGTCGCGTTGCAGATCGGATTGCGCAGCGATACGGTGACTTAAGGGCCGACACCGATTCCCCATGACGACCTCGATTTCCATTGACGCTATTCCATCGACCGCCTCAATGAACGGTCGCGAGACGGACGCATCCTCGATGTCTGACACGAAGCTCGAACTCGACGGGTTCCTGCCCTACCGGTTGAACCTGCTTGCCAATGTGGTGAGCCAGGGGCTGTCGACGATCTATGCCGAGCGCTACGGCTTCGGCATCCCGGAATGGCGCATCATCGCGACGCTGGGCCAGTTCGAGACCATGACCGCGAAGCAGATCGGCGCCCACAGCCACATGCACAAGACCAAGGTCTCGCGCGCCGTGGGCAGCCTGTTGCAGCGCCGGCTGATCCAGCGGCGCATCAACCGGCAGGATCTGCGCGAGGCCTTCCTGTCGCTGACCCGCGAGGGCCGGATCATCTATGACGACCTGGTGCCGGTGGCCCAGCGCTTCGCCGCGGAGCTCAGCGCGGGTTTCACGCCCCAGGAGCAGGCCCAGCTGGACACGCTCCTGCGCCGTCTCACCGAGAGCAGCCGCCGGATCCTGGCGTCCGCCCCCCAGGGCGTGGCCGAAGTGGTCGGGGACTGACCGGCGCGCGGTCCTACAGGCCAGCGGCGAACCGCGCCACCGTGGCATTAAAGGCGTCCGGCTGCTCGAGATGCGGGGCATGTCCGGCATCGGGCAGGGTGATGGCATGGCCCTGCGGCGCCGTCGCGGCGATCCAGGTGGCAACGCCGCTGCGATAGAGGCGGCTCCGGCCGCCGGCGATCGCGAGGACCGGCACGGAGAGGCGCGCCACCGTCGCGCGGTGGTCCGCCTCGGCCAGCGAACGCCAGTAGCCGGCCATCAGCGCGGGATCGCGGGCGGCGATGCGGCTCGTCGCGTCGGCCACAAGCCCGTCATCGCCCTCGCTGCCCTCCGCGAACATGGAGCGGGCGATGCGGCCGGCATAATCGCCCCAATGGCGGTGCATGCGGTCGGCCGCAGCGCGGGTCTCGTCCATGTCCTGCCCGCCGGCAAGGCCATGGCGCCACTCGGCATCGTTGGCGATGCGCGGTGACATGTCGACGATGACCAGGCCGGCGAGAGCGGGCGTCGGCCCGCGGGCGAGAAGTTCGAGGGCCAGCATGGCCCCCATGGACCAGCCGACCAGGACGGCGCCTTCGAGGTGCTCGGCAGCCAACAGGTCGGCGAGGTCATCGGCGAGCGCCGCCATGGTCGCAGGGCCGCCGGCCGACGCCCGCTCGCCATGGCCCGGCAGGTCGGGGGCGAGGAGGCGATAGCCCTGCCGCGCCAGCGGCATCTGCCGGCCGAAGAAGCTGCGGTCCACCGCCCAGCCGTGCAGCAGGACGAGCGGCGGGCCGGTGCCGATATCGGTGAGCGCCACGGCCATGGATCAGTCGCCCCGGCCGCGGGCGAGAAGCTCGCGCAGCACGTGCTTCTGGATCTTGCCCGCCGCGGTGCGGGGAAAGTCGGTGACGATGGTGATGTCCCGCGGCACCTTGTAGCCGGCTAGTCTCTCGCGGGCATGGACCCGCAGGCTGTCCGGATCTGCCTCCGCGCCCGGCCGGAGCACGACGAGGGCGTGGCCCGCCTCGCCCCAGCGGGCATCGGGAACGCCGAGCACCGCCACGTCCAGCACGGCGGGGTGGGCGTGCAGCGCGGCCTCGACCTCGGCCGGATAGACGTTCTCGCCGCCGGAGATGAACATGTCCTTGATCCGGTCGACGACGAAGTAGCAGCCGTCTGCGTCCATGCGGCCGATATCGCCGGAGCGCAGCCAGCCGCCGGGGGCGAAGGCGCGCGCCGTGGCGTCCGGGTTGTTCCAGTAGCCGGGGGTTATGCCCGGGCCGCGAAAGAGAAGTTCGCCGGCTTCGCCGGCTGCGACGTCGCGATCCTCGAGATCGACAAGGCGGACTTCTGCGAGGATCTGCGGCCGCCCCACCGAGCCGATCTTCGCCGCCGCCTCGCGCGGGTCCATGAGGAACACCGTCGGCCCGGTCTCTGTCATGCCCATGCCGTTGCAGACCGTCGCCCCGCGCGCGAGGAAGGCGCGGAGCAGCGGCTCGGCAATGGGCGCGCCGCCGCAGCCCCAGTGGCGGACAGCGCCAAGATCCGCTTGGGCGAAGGCCGGGTGCAGGCTGAGCGCCTGATAGACCGCGGGCACGCCGAAGAAGAGGCTGATGCGCGTCCCCGTCAGCAGGGTCATCACCGTGTCGGCATCGAATTTCGGGATGACGAGCGACCGGCCGCCGGCGATGAACAGGGGCAGGGCGTGGAGGTTGATGCCGGCCGTGTGGAACAGCGGCAGGAAATTGAGGGTGACATCGGCTGCGCCCATGCCGGTCGCCTGCTGGATGTTGACGGCATTGGCGAGGGCCATGCCGGCCGTCTGGATGACCGCCTTCGGCTTGCCCGTGGTCCCCGACGTGTAGAGCAGATACCAGGGCCGCTCCGTGTCCCAGGCCGCCGGGCGCGCATCGGAGACGGGGGCTACGGCACAGCGCGCGTGGAACCGGTCGAAGGTCAGCACCGCGACCCGGCCGGAGAGGCTTTCCGCGAGGTCGGCATGGGCGGCGTCGCAGATCAGCAGCTTCGGGCTGCAATCATCGAGGATGGGCACCAGTTCGGCCGGCGTCAGGCGCCAGTTCAGCGGCACGAAGACCAAGCGGGCCCGCGCGGCAGCGAAGAGCAGGACGAAGAAGGCAGGGTCGTTGTGACAGAGCACGGCGAGCCGGTCGCCCTCGACCAGGCCGAGATCGGCGAGGGCGCCCACCGCGCGCCCGACCGCCGCGTCCATCGCGGCGAAGGTCAGGGTCTCGCCGCTTCCGACCGTCTCGAAGGCAACCGCGTCGGGGGAGAGTTCAGCGCGGCGGCGGCAGAGATCCGGAACGGTCTTCACGGGGACCTCGCGCTGGTCCGATCAGCCGCGGCGGCCCGGCTTCCCCGCCCGGGGCGCCATGCCATGGGCGACAAAATCATAGGCCGCCTCGGCCGCGGCATCGAGCGCGCCATTCGGGTCATAGAGCGCGAAACGCCGCCCGACCATGTCGGTCACGCCCATGAGCGCCCAGGCGCGCACCTCGGCATTGCCGGGCGAAATCTCGCCGCGCGCTTCCGCCGTGCGAAGGCCCTCGCTGTAGCCGGCGGCGAACTCCTCGTAATAGGCGCGGTGGACCGCCGGGTCGACGAACTGGGACTCTGCCACGACCCGGTAGAGGTTCGGGTTGTCGCGCACGAACTGGAGGAAGGCGCGGATGCCGAGGCGCTCGGCCTCCATCCGGTCGGGCGCGTCCATGACGGCGCGGGTGAGGTGGTGGCGCAAGCGCCGGCCCATGCGCAGCACGAGTTCGCGCAGCACCTCCTCCTTGGAGCGGAAGTAGAGATAGAAGGTGCCCTGCGCCACTGCCGCCTCGGCCGTGATCGTGGCGATGGAGGCATCCGAGAAACCGCGGGCGCCGATCTCACGCTCAGCGGCGTCGAGGATCTTCTGCCGTGTGCGCTCCCCGCGCTGTGTCTTGGGCGCCGGCAGGGGCTCTGCCGCGTGCACGTTGCTCATGGGCGTTTCCGTCATCGCCTCCGTCCGTCGCCGTCCGGAAGCCTCCCCGCTTGACGCGTTTGTGGGACGAAGCTAGCGTGACATGAAACATGACTCAAGTGTCAGTTTGCAGAACGGATCAGGGAGGATCCCCATGCTGAGGACTACGCTGGCGGCTGCTGCCGCCTCGCTCGTGCTGGCCGCCGCGCCGCAACTCGCCGAGGCCCAGACCCGCGACGTCAAGATCTGCCTGATCGCCGGCAAGACCGGTCCGCTGGAGGCCTATGCCCGGCAGACCGAGGTCGGCTTCATGATGGGCCTCGAATATCTCACCCGCGGCACGAACACCGTCGCCGGCATGCGCATCCAGGTCATCGTCAAGGACGACCAGCTGCGTCCCGATCGCGGCAAGGCGCTGCTCGAGGAGTGCTACAACGACGATGGTGCGGCGCTGGCCGTCGGCACGACGGGTTCGCCGGTCGCGCTCGCCATGCTCCCCGTCGCCGAAGAGGCCAAGAAGATCCTCATCGTCGAGCCGGCGGTGGCCGACTCCATCACCGGCGCGCGCTGGAACCGCTACATCTTCCGCACCGGCCGCTCGTCCTATCAGGACGCGCTGGCGGCGGCGGCTTCCGTGCCGGAGAACGAGGACGTCTCCATCGGCATGCTCGGCCTCGACACCGCCTTCGGCCGTGACGGCGTCGCCGCCTACAAGGCCGCGCTCGCCGCCATCCGGCCGCGCGCCCGCATCGTCGCGGAGGAATATGCCGCCGGCAACACGGCGGACTTCGCGCCCTTCGCCGAGCGCCTCTTCGCCTCGCTGCGCGACCGCCCGGGCAAGCGCATCATCGGCTTCATCTGGGCCGGCGCCCATCCGATGGCGAAGTTCGTGGACATGCGGCCCGAGCGCTTCAACATCGCTCTTGCCCCCGGCGGCAACATCCTGCCCGCCATGAACGCCTGGAAGGCCTTCGCCGGCACCGAGGGAGGCATCTACTACTATTACGACTTCCCCCGGAACGCCCAGAACGACTGGCTGAAGGCCGAGTACCAGCGCCGTCACAACGCGCCGCCGGACTTCTTCGTGGCCGGCGGCTTCGCGGCTGCCGCGGCGGTGGTCGCGGGCCTCGAGCGGGCAGGTTCCGCGGATACCGAAAAGCTCATTGCCGCCATGGCCGGCATGACCTTCGAGACGCCGAAGGGCCCGATGACCTTCCGCCGCGAGGATCACCAGGCGCTGCAGGAGATGTATCACTTCCGCATCAAGCCGAACGCCCGGGACAATGATCTCCTGGAGCTCGTGCGGACGATCCCCGCCTCCGAGATGCCGCTGCCGATCACCAACCGGCGTACCAACTGATCGCCCCGGGTCGCGGCTGGATTCGTCCGGCCGCGGCCCGGGACCGTCACCCCCGGCGAGCCCGCAGGGCGAGGGAAGGGGGTCCAGGGGTGAGGGACTCCGGGCCGGCCCCTGGATCCCCTTCCCCTCCCGCGCTTCGCTTCGTCGGCCGGGGATGACGGGCAAAGCTGCGGCCGGGTTCTGCCATTGCTGGAAAGCCTCCTGAGCATCCCATGCCTCCCGTCCTCGAAACCCGCGGCCTGACCGTCCGCTTCGGCGGCCATGTGGCCGTCGACGCGGTGTCCTGCGCCTTCCATGCCGGCACGCTCACCGCCATCGTCGGGCCGAACGGGGCGGGCAAGACCACCTATTTCAACCTGATGTCCGGCCAGATCCCGGCGACCTCCGGCGACACGCTGCTGGAGGGCGAGGACATCTCCGGCCTCGGCGCCGCCGGCCGGGCGCAGCGCGGCATCGGCCGCGCCTTCCAGATCACCAACCTCTTCCCGAACCTCACCGTCGCCGAGAACGTGCGGCTCGCCGTGCAGGCGCGCGGGCGCGGCGCCGCGAGCCTCTTCTCGCTCTGGTCGCGCCACCGCGACTGGATCGAGAGGGCCGACCACTATCTCGAGCTCGTCAATCTCTCGGGCGTGCGCGACACGCAGGCGGCGGCGCTGCCGCATGGCGACAAGCGCAAGCTTGAGGTCGCCATCATGATGGCGCTGGAGCCCAAGGTGTTCATGTTCGACGAGCCGACGGCGGGTATGTCGGTGGATGAGGTGCCGGTCATCCTCGACCTCATCCGCACCCTGAAGCGGGACGGCGGCAAGACCATCCTGCTGGTCGAGCACAAGATGGACGTGGTGCGCTCGCTCGCCGATCGCATCGTCGTGCTGCACAACGGCAAGCTCGTCGCCGACGGCGATCCCGCCACCGTCATCGCCTCGCCGGTGGTGCAGGAGGCCTATCTCGGCCAGGCGCCGAAGCGGGAGGCCGCCCATGGCTGACGCAACGGACAAGCCGCTCCTGTCTCTCGCCGGCGTGCACACCCATATCGGCCAGTATCACATCCTGCAGGGGGTCGATCTCGACCTCCCGGCCGGCGGCATGACCGTGCTGCTCGGCCGCAATGGCGCGGGCAAGACCACGACGCTGCGCACCATCATGGGGCTATGGAAGCCCTCGCGCGGCACGGTGACCTTCGATGGCCGGCCGATCGGCGGCCAGCCGACGCCCGATATCGCCCAGGCCGGCATCGCCTATGTGCCGGAGACCATGGCGGTCTTCGCCGACCTCACCGTCGCCGAGAACATGGTGCTGGCCGCGCGGTCGGGGCCCATGGATCCGGCGCGGCTCGAGTGGATCTTCGGCCTCTTCCCGGCGCTGAAGAAGTTCTGGCAGTTTCCGGCCGGCGTGCTCTCGGGCGGGCAGAAGCAGATGCTCGCCATCGCCCGCGCCATCGCCGAGCCGCGCCGCCTCATCCTCATCGACGAGCCGACGAAGGGCATCGCGCCCGCCATCATCGAGGCGATGATCGGCGCCTTCGCCGAACTCAAGCGCGAGACGACGATCCTGCTGGTGGAGCAGAACTTCCGCTTCGCCGCGAGCCTCGGCGACCATGTGGCGGTGATGGACGACGGGCGCATCGTCCATCGCGGCGCCATGGCGGACCTCGCCCGCGACGAGGCGCTGCAGCAGCGGCTGCTCGGCCTGTCGCTCGACGCGCATCAGTGAGGGTTGTGATGGTCCTGCGCAGTGCGTTCAGATCGGCCCCTCACCCTTCCCTCTCCCCGCATGCGGGGAGAGGGGGACTTCGACGTCCCGCTTCCCCCCTTACGGCCAGTGCCAGGCGGCAACGCTGTCGAACCGAACTCAACGCCTGCGCCCCCTCTCCCCGCATGCGGGGAGAGGGAAGGGTGAGGGGCATGGCACGCCCCGACCTGCCCATCGACTGCCCCCCGGGAGGGCTCACGCCATGACCGCTGTTCCCGCCGCCTCCTCCGACACGCTCCCGACGGTGAAGCACGACTGGCTGCCGATCCTGCTGCCCATCGTGCTCTCCGCGGTCGCGCTGCCCTTCATCGGCAATGTCACCACCTGGGTGACGCTCACCGTCGCGGCGCTCGCCATGGGCATGATGATCTTCGTCATCGCCTCGGGCCTCACCCTCGTCTTCGGTCTGATGGACGTGCTGAATTTCGGCCACGGCGCCTTCATCGCGGTGGGGGCCTACATGGCGCTGTCGGTGCTCGGCCTGCTGTCGGGCTGGGTGCAGGTGGATTCGCTCGGCTGGAACCTGCTCGCCCTCGGCCTTGCCGTCTCGGTGGCCATGGTCGGCACGGGCCTGCTCGGCTGGGCCTTCGAACGGGTCATCGTCAAGCCGGTCTACGGCCAGCACCTCAAGCAGATCCTCATCACCATGGGCGGCCTCATCGTCGCCGAGCAGCTCATCCACGTGATCTGGGGCGGCGACCAGAAGGCCATGGCGCTGCCGACCGCGCTGCGCGGGGCGGTGGTCATCGGCGACTTCGCCATCGAGCGCTACCGCATCCTCGCCGTGGTGGTCGGCCTCGTCGTCTTCGCCACGATGCTGGTGGTGCTGAACCGCACCCGCATTGGCCTGCTCATTCGCGCCGGCGTCGAGAATGCCGAGATGGTCGAGGCGCTCGGCTATCGCATCCGCCGCCTCTTCGTCGGCGTCTTCGTCGCCGGCTCGGCACTGGCGGGTCTCGGCGGCGTGCTCTGGGCGCTCTATCGCGAGACGCTGACGGCCGCCATCGGCGGCGACATCATGGTGCTGGTCTTCATCGTCATCATCATCGGCGGGCTCGGCTCGGTCGGCGGCTGCTTCATCGGCGCGATCCTCGTGGCGATGATGGCGAACTACACCGCCTTCCTCCTGCCGAAGGTGGCGCTCGCCTCCAACATCCTGCTGATGGTCGCGATCCTGATGTGGCGGCCGCAGGGCCTCTATCCCGTGGCCAAGAGGTGACGGCCGTGCTGACCTCCATCCTCTCCGGCGACTTCCCCCGCAGCCGCGTGCTCACGGCCATCCTGCTGGCGATCCTCGTCGGCCTGGCGCTGGCGCCCTTCCTCTTTCCGGGCGCGGCGGCCATCAACACGGCGGCCAAGATCTGCATCTTCATCGTGCTGGTGGCGAGCTACGACCTGCTGCTCGGCTATACGGGCATCGTCTCCTTCGCCCACACCATGTTCTTCGGCATCGGCGGCTATGGCGTCGGCCTTGCGCTCTACACGTTCGGTGCGAGCTGGGGCGTCATCGGCGTCGGCATCTTGGCCGCACTCCTCGTCGGCGTGACGCTCGCCTTCCTCATCGGCCTGTTGTCGCTGCGGGTGCGGGCGATCTTCTTCGCCATGATCACCCTGGCCGTCGCCTCGGCGTTCCTGATCCTCGCCACCCAGTTCTCCGAATACACGGGCGGCGAGGACGGGCGCTCCTTCTCGGTGCCGCAGGTCCTGCGTCCCGGCTATCGCCTGCTCGAACAGCCGCTGTTCGGCACGGTGGTGAACGGCCGCATCCTCGCCTACTACCTCGTCTTCGTCGCCGCCGTCGTCCTCTTCCTCGTGGCGCTGCGGGTGGTGAACTCGCCCTTCGGCCGGGTGCTGCAGGCCATCCGCGAGAACGACATGCGGGCCGAGGCGCTGGGCTACCGCGTCGTCTACTACCGCACCGTCGCCAATTGCCTCGCCGCGGGGATGGCAGTGCTGGCGGGCGCCATGAGCGCCATCTGGCTGCGCTACACCGGACCCGACACGACGCTGTCCTTCGCCATCATGCTGGACATCCTGCTGATGGTGGTGATCGGCGGCATGGGCACGCTCTACGGGGCGGTGGTCGGCGCGACCCTGTTCATCGTCGCGCAGAACTATCTGCAGAAGCTGATGGGCCTTGCCTCGGCCGCGACCGAGGGCCTGCCGCTCATCCCGAAGCTGGTCCATCCGGACCGCTGGCTGCTGCTGCTCGGCATCCTCTTCGTCCTCAGCGTCTATTTCTTCCCCACCGGCATCGTCGGACGACTGCGCGGCAAATCCGGCTGAGGCTGCGGAACCTCGGGGCGGTCGGGCGGTTTCTGAGCCATCGCAAACGCTCAGGAGGCGCTGATGAACTGGGATCGTGTCGAGGGCAACTGGAAGCAGCTCAAGGGCACCATCAAGGAACAGTGGGGCAAGCTGACCGACGACGACCTCGACGTCATCGCCGGCAAGCGCGACCAGCTCGAGGGCAAGCTGCAGGAACGCTACGGCTACGCCCGCGACCAGGCGGCCTCGGAGGTCGACACCTGGTACAACAGCCGCAACTGGCTGCCCTGAGCCCTTATCACCACGAGTAGTGCGCCCGGGCGGCTCTCAGGGCAGCGCCGGGTCAAAGGCCCGCCCCTCCAACGGGGGGCGGGTCTTGTCGTACTTGCGGCCTTTGACTCACGGTTTGTTAGGGGTTCCCGCTGCACTGCAAAATACCTCTTGACTCACACATGCGAAGTGATAACTTTCCAAAATCGTCAGTCATAAGTCGTTAACCCATGAGCTCCCGCGCCCGCTTCACCGCCGACGAGACCCGCGAACGGATCCTCACCGTCGCCGAGGAGCACTTCCGTCGCGTGGGCTATGCGAAGACGGCCATCGCCGACCTTGCCAACGAACTCGGCATGAGCTCGGCCAATGTCTATCGGTTCTTCCCGTCGAAATCGGCGATCTGCGAAGAGATCGCCCGCCGCATGCTGGACCAGTGCCATGGCCTGCTGCGCGACATCATCGCCGACCGCACGGCCTCGGCAGAGGACCGCCTCGCCCGCATGACCATGACGCTACATCGCTTCAACAAGGCGCAGTTCTTCGACGAGCGGCGCCTCTACGACATGGTCGAGGCGGCCATGACCGAGAGCTGGCCCGTCATCAAGGCCCATCTCGACACGCTCGTCGCCCTCTTCGCGGAGGTTATCCGCGAGGGAATGGCGGCCGGCGAATTCATCGTGCGTGATCCCATCGAGGCGGCCACCTGCTTCAAGCAGTGCCACGTCAGCGTCTTCCATCCGACCCTGATCGCCCATTGCGCCTTCGACGAGGATCTCGACGAGCAGACAGCCCGTCTCACCCGTTTCGCCATCCGCGCCCTGAAAGCCTGAGGACCACCATCATGTCCCGCACCACCGGCTTCCGCATCGCCCCCCTCGCCAGCGTCGCGCTCATCGCGCTGGCGCTCGCGGCCTGCACCGACGGCAATGCCCGCACCGACGCCAAGGCGCAGGAGGTCCAGGCCCGCGCCGTCCGCGTCGAGACCGTGGCCTTCAAGCCGCAGTCCCGCGAACGCAGCTTCGTCGGCACGGTGCGCCCGCGCATCGAGAGCGACCTTGGCTTCCGCGTCGCCGGCAAGATCGCCGAGCGCCTCGTCAACCAGGGCCAGAGCGTCAAGCAGGGCCAGCCGCTGGCCCGCCTCGACAGCATTGACCTCCTGCTCCAGCGCCAGCAGGCCGAGGCCGAGCTCGCCGCGGCGCAGATCAACCTCGACGCCTCGCTCGCCCAGGACAAGCGCACGCAGGACCTGCGCGCCGCCGGCTGGGCCACCCAGGCGACCCTCGACACCCAGCTCGCCAAGACGGCCGATGCCCGCGGCCGCCTCGATAAGGCCAAGCGCGCCCTCGAGCTCGCCAACAACCAGCTCGCCTATGCGACCCTCACCGCCGACAGCGATGGCGTCGTCACCGCGACCCTCGCCGAGCCCGGCCAGGTCGTGACCGCCGGCACGCCCGTCGTCCGTCTTGCCCGCTCCGGCGAGCGCGAGGCCGTGGTCTCGGTGCCCGAGGCGCTGATCGAGAACGTGCGCACCGGCGTTGCCACGGTCAGCCTCTGGAGCAATGCCGGCAAGGTCTACCCGGCCACCCTGCGTGAGTTTGCCGCCGCTGCCGACACGGCAACGCGCACCTTCCAGGCCCGTTTCACCATCCAGAACGCCGATGACGGCGTGGTCATTGGTATGACCGCGACCGTCACGGTTGGCGAGCCCGCGTCCGCCCGCGTGGCTCGCCTCCCCATCTCCGCGCTCTTCTCCGAAGGTCGCGGTCCGTCGGTCTTCGTCGTCGACCCGGCGACCGGAGGCCTGACGCTGAAGGCGGTCACCGTCGCCGGCTATGACGGTCGCGACGTGCTGATCTCCGCCGGCGTCGACGAGGGCGACAAGGTCGTCGCCCTTGGTGTCCACAAGCTGGACGTTCAGCAGCGCGTGCGCATCGTCGACGGCCGCTGATCCAACCCGGCCCGGCGCCTTCGTCTCCGACCGATCCCCGAACCGTACCTCCGCGGAGCGACCCGCCATGTCCGCCGCCCATGACAGCCACGACGCCGCCCTGACCCAGGGCAACTGGTCCCACTGGGCGGTCACGCACCGGCCGCTGGTGCTCTTCGCCATCCTCATCGTGATGGCGGCCGGCATCATCTCGTACATGCGGCTCGGGCAGGCGGAGGATCCGTCCTTCACCATCAAGGTGGTCACCATCACCGCGGCCTGGCCGGGCGCCACCGCCCGCGAGATGCAAGACCAGGTGTCCGAGCGGATCGAGAAGAAGCTGCAGGAACTGCCCTATTTCGAGCGGGCGCAGACCTATACCAAGTCCGGCTTCACGGCGATCCAGATGGTGTTCCGCGACACCACCCCGCCGCGCGACGTGCCGCAGCTCTTCTACCAGGTGCGCAAGAAGCTCGACGATCTGAAGTCGGACCTGCCGAGCGGCCTCATCGGCCCGAATGTCAACGACGAGTTCGGCGACGTCGATTCCGTGCTCTACACCCTCACCGGTGAAGGGGCGACCTATGCCGACCTGAAGCGCATTGCCGAGCGGCTGAAGAGCCATCTGCTGCGCGTGCCGAACGTCACCAAGGTCAATCTCTACGGCGCGCAGGACGAGCGGATCTTCGTCGAGTTCAGCCATGCCAAGCTCGCCACCCTCGGCGTCTCGGTCTCGACTATCTTCGACAGCCTGCAGAAGCAGAACGCCGTCACGCCCGCCGGCACGATCGACACCAGCACGTCCCGCGTTCCGTTGCGCGTCACCGGCGCGCTCGACGGGGTCGAGGCGGTGGCCGCGACGCCGGTCGACGTGAACGGCCGTATCTTCCGGCTCGGCGACATCGCCACGATCTCCCGCGGCTTCGTCGATCCCCCGACCTATCTCATCCGCCAGGAGGGCCAACAGGCCCTGCTGGTCGGCGTCGTCATGCAGAAGGGCGCCAACATCACCACGCTCGGCGACGATCTCGAGCGCTCGGTGCAGAGCTTCCGCGCGGAATTGCCGGTCGGCATCGAGATGGGCCAGATCGCCGACCAGCCGCATGTCGTTCGCGAGGCGGTCTCGGAGTTCAAGACCTCCTTCGTCGAGGCGCTGGCCATCGTGCTCTTCGTCTCCTTCGTCTCGCTTGGCCTGCGCACCGGCATCATCGTCGCCCTGTCCGTGCCGCTCGTCCTCGCGGTCGTTTTCACGCTCATGTACATGCTGGGCATCGACCTGCACCGCATCTCGCTCGGCGCGCTGATCATCGCCCTCGGCCTGCTGGTCGATGACGCGATCATCGCGGTCGAGATGATGGTGGTGAAGATGGAGCAGGGCTGGGACCGCGTCTCCGCGGCGGCCTATGCCTGGACCTCGACCGCCTTCCCGATGCTGACCGGCACGCTCGTCACCGCCATCGGCTTCCTTCCCGTCGGCCTCGCCAATTCCTCCACCGGTGAATATGCCGGCTCGATCTTCTGGGTCGTCGGCATGGCCCTCGTCGTGTCATGGTTCGTGGCCGTGCTGTTCACGCCCTATCTCGGCTCGGTGCTGCTGCCGGACTTCCATGCCCTCGCCGAGCGCAAGTACCAGCGCGCGGTGAAGCGGGCCGAGAAGCGCGGCAAGCCGATCCCGCCGAAGCCGGATCATTCCGATCCCAATGCGCTCTACAACACGCCGATGTACGAGGCCCTGCGTCGCATCGTGCGCTGGTCGGTCGACCACAAGTTCGTCGTGGTCATCGCCACGGTCGCGATCTTCGCCGGCTCGCTCGTCGCCTTCACCCGCGTACAGCAGCAGTTCTTCCCGATTTCGGGCCGTCTCGAACTGTTCCTCGAGATGCGCATGCCGCAGGGTTCATCGATCACCGCCTCGCTGGACACCGCCAAGCGCGCCGAGGCGATGCTCAAGGGCGATGGCGACATCCGCACCTACACGACCTATGTCGGCCAGGGCTCGCCGCGCTTCTGGCTCGGCCTCAATCCGCAGCTCCCCGACGAGTCGTTCTCGCAGATCGTCATCCAGACGAAGGACCTCGCCGCCCGCGAGCGGGTTAAGACCCGGCTCGAGAAGGCCATTGCCGAGGGCGCCCTGTCCGAAGCCCGCGTCCGCGTCGACCGGTTCAATTTCGGCCCGCCGGTCGGCTTCCCCGTGCAGTATCGCGTCATCGGCACCGAGCCGCAGGCCGTGCGCGACATGGCGGTGAAGGTGCGCGAGATCATGCGCGCCAACCCCAGCACCCGCGACCCGCATCTCGACTGGAACGAGCAGTCGCCCTCGGTCCGCCTCGTCGTCGACCAGGACCGCGCGCGTTCCCTCGGCCTCAACGTCCAGGACGTCGCCCAGACGCTGCAGACGCTGCTCTCTGGTGTCACCGTCACGACCATCCGCGACCGCACCGAGAAGGTCGACATCCTCGCCCGCGCCGTGCCGAACGAGCGCGTCGACCTCGGCCGCATCGGCGACCTGACCATCGTCGCCCGCGGCGGCGTGCCGGTGCCACTGGCGCAGGTCGCGCGGATCGAGTTCGACCAGGAGGATCCGATCCTCTGGCGGCGCAATCGCGAGCTCGCCATCACGGTCCGCTCGGATATCGTCGACGGCATCCAGCCGGCCGTGGTCTCCGGCCAGGTGGGCGAGGCGCTCAAGGACCTCAAGGCGTCGCTGCCGCCGGGCATGCGCATCGAGGTCGGTGGCGCGGTGGAGGAATCGGAGAAGGCGAATGCCTCGCTGGCGGCCCTCTTCCCGGTCATGGCGCTTGGCATGCTCACCGTGCTGATGATCCAGCTCCAGTCCTTCTCGCGGCTGCTGCTGGTCTTCTCCACGGCGCCGCTGGGCCTCATCGGCGCGTCGCTGGCGCTCAACCTGCTCTCCGCGCCGTTCGGCTTCGTCGCCCTGCTCGGCCTCATCGCCCTTGCCGGCATGATCATGCGCAACACGGTCATCCTGGTGCAGCAGATCGACGAGAACCGCGAGGCCGGCCTTTCGCTCTATGACGCGATCGTCGAGGCCACCGTGCACCGCGCGCGGCCGGTGGTTCTGACCGCCCTTGCGGCCATCCTCGCCATGGTGCCGCTGGCCCGCTCGCTGTTCTGGGGCCCCATGGCCATCACCATCGGCGGCGGTCTCTTCGCGGCGACGCTGCTGACCATCCTGTTCCTGCCGGCGCTCTATGCGGTGTGGTTCAGGGTCCGCAAGCCGAAGCCGGGCGAGGTGGAAAAGCCCGCGGCTGAACCCACCCCCGCCGGCCTCTCCCTCGCCGCCGAATGACCTGCAAAAGCCCGGCCCCCGCGCCGGGCTTTTTCGTTCAGGCCCCCTGCTCGTAGGCCGCCCGCACCGCCGCGATGTCGGCAAGGGTCGGCAGGCTGGCCTCGTTGCCGAGATGCTGGATCGCATGGGCGGAGGCCGCGCGGGCGAAGCGGAAATGCTCGTCCCACGTCCCCTCCGGATTGGCGAGCGCGGCATAGCAATAGGCGCCGTGGAAAATGTCGCCGGCGCCGTTCGTGTCGATGACCTTCTCGGAGGGCACGGCAAGGGCGGGCAGGGCGTGGGTCACGCCGGCCGCGTCGATCCAGATCAGGCCGCGCTCGCCAAGCGTCACCGCGCCGATCTTGCAGCCGCGGGAATGGAGATAGGTGAGCATCTCCGCGGGCGTCAGTTCCATCTGCTCGCACAGGCGCTCAGCCACCACCGCCACGTCGATATAGCCGAGCAGCTCCTCGGTGTTGGACCTGAGGCCGCCGCCGTCGAGCGAGGTCAGGATGCCGCGCTCCCGGCAGGCCTTGGCATAGGCGAGCGCCGCGTCGGCCTGGTGGCCGTCGAGGTGGAGGAGGCGGCAGCCGCCCAGCGTCAGGGTCGGATACGGGTGCAGGTAGGCGTCGTCGCGGGCGCGCAGGATGGCGCGCTTGCCGTTGTTGGGAATGACGAAGGAGAGCGAGGAGCGCTTTACCGGGCGCGGATTGACGAAGACGCCGTAACGCGCCGCCATGTCGGTGAACATGCGGCCGAGCCAGTCTGGAGCGAGCGAGGTCAGCAGGTCTGGCTGGATGCCGAGCTTGGCGCAGGCGAAGGCGGCGGTCACCGCATTGCCGCCGAAGGAGACGGCATGGTCGCGGGCGACGGCCTTTTCGTCCCCCGTGGGAATGGCATCCGCCACCAGGGTGACGTCGATATAGGTCTGTCCGATGAAGAGTGCGTCCATGCCGCCGAAGGTCCCGCCGTTATCGGCCCAAAGTGTGGCCGGTCATCAACGGCGAGCCCCTTGGGGGAGGTTCCCCTGCCGACGATCAGAGGAAATCGTCGCGCCGCGGGGTGAAGGTGTCGACCAGTTCGCCGGCCTCGAGCGCGACGACGCCATGGACGAGGTTGGTCGGCACGATGAAGCTGTCGCCGGCGTTAAGCACGGCCTTGCGGCCGTCGATGGTGACCTCGAAGCGCCCGCGCGCCACCAGCGTGCACTGGATGTGCGGGTGCTGGTGCGGCGCGCCGATGGCGCCCTTCTCGAAGACGACGCGGACCATCATGACGCTGGCGTCGTGGGTGAGGATCTTGCGCTTCACCCCGCCGCCGAGGTCGGTCCAGGCGACATCGCCGTCATGCAGGAAGATGTCGGTGCCGGCGCTCATCGCAGCGCCTCCATCGGGATCATGTCCATGTCCGTGAAGTCCTGGTTGTCGCCACCCATGGCCCAGACGAAGGAATAGGCCGCCGTGCCGCAGCCTGAATGGATGGACCAGGGCGGCGAGATGATCGCCTGGTCGTTGGCGACGACGAGGTGGCGCGTCTCCTGTGGCTCGCCCATGAGGTGGAAGACGCGGGTGTCCGGCTTCATGTCGAAATAGAGATAGGCCTCGCAGCGCCGGTCGTGGACATGGCTCGGCATGGTGTTCCAGGTGTTGCCGGGCTTCAGGGTGGTGAGGCCCATCACCAGCTGGCAGGACTGGACCCGGCCGGGGATGATGTACTGGCGCAGCGTGCGGGTGTTGGCCTGCTCCTGCGTGCCGAGCTCCAGCGCATTGGCCTCGGCTTCCCGCACCAGGATGGTGCGGTGGCGGGCATGGGCCGGCGTCGAGAAAAGATAGAACTTTGCCGGCTCATCATGGCTCTGGGACTCGAACCGGACGTCGGTCGTGCCCATGGCGACATAGAGCATGTCGCGATGGTGGACGTTGAAGGTCTCGCCGTCGCAGATGACGCGGCCGGCGCCGCCGACATTGCAGATGCCGAGTTCGCGGCGGGCGAGGAAGGTCGCCTGGCCGATGGGCTTGGAAGTCTCCAGCTTGAGCGGGCCGTTCACCGGCATGGCGCCGCCGACGATGATGCGGTCGACATGGCTGTAGGTCAGCTCGATGGAGTCCGCCTTGAACAGGGTCTCCACGAGGAAATGGGCGCGCAGCTGGGTGGTGTCATAGGCGCGGGCGGCATCCGGATGGGACGCCTGGCGGACGGTGATGGACATGTCGGACCTCGATGGATCAGCGGAAGACGGCGGGGAGCCAGAGGGAGAAGGCCGGGACATAGGTCACGAGCAGCAGCACAACGATCGAGGCGCCGTAGAAGGGCCAGATGGTGCGCATGCTCTCGCCGATCGACACCTTGCCGATGGCGCAGGCGACGAATTGCACCGAGCCGACGGGCGGGGTGTTGAGGCCGATGCCGGCGTTGAGGATCAGGATGACGCCGAAATGGATCGGATCGACGCCGAAGGCCTTCACCACCGGCAGCAGGATCGGCGTGAGGATGATGATCATCGGCGCCATGTCCATGAAGGTGCCGAGGAAGATCAGGATGACATTGATCAGCAGCAGCATCACCGTGGGGTCGTTGGTGATGCTCTTCATGAAGGCGACCGTCTGGGCGGGCACCTGCAGGAAGGCCATGAGCCAGCCGAAGGCGCCGGCCGTGCCGATGACGAGCAGCACCATGGCCGTGGTGCGCACGGCGCCGAGCGTTGCCTCGACGAAGTCGGTCCAGGACAGCTGGCGATAGACCAGCACGGTGATGAATAGCGCGTAGACCACCGCGACGCAGGAGCTCTCAGTGGCGGTGAAGATGCCGGAGCGCACGCCGCCGAAGATGATGCCGATGAGCAGCAGGCCCGGCGTCGCGATGACGAGGGTGCGTCCGACCATGGACCAGCCGGGGAATGTGCCGGCGGGATAGCCGCGCCGCACGGCGACGATATAGGCCGCCACCATCAGCGATGCGGCCAGCATCAGGCCGGGGATGATGCCGGCCGTGAACAGGTCGGCGATCGAGAGATTTCCGCCCGCTGCCAGCGAGTAGATGATCATGTTGTGGGACGGCGGGATGAGCAGCGCGATGATGGCGGCGTTGGCCGTGACGTTCACCGCGTAGTCGGCGTCGTAGCCACGCTTCTTCATCTGCGGGATCATCAGGCCGCCGACGGCCGAGGCGTCGGCGACCGCCGACCCCGAGATGCCGCCGAACAGGGTGCAGGTGACGATGTTGACCTGGCCGAGGCCGCCGCGCAGGTGGCCGACGAGGGCGGCGGCGAAGGCGATGAGGCGCTCGGCGATGCCGCCGCGAATCATCAGGTCGCCGGAATAGATGAAGAACGGGATCGCCATCATGGCGAAGGCGTTCATGCCGGAATTCATCTGCTGGAAGATCACCACCGGCGGCACGTCCATGTAGAGGACGGTGGCGAGCGAGGCGACGCCAAGGCAGAAGGCGATCGGCATGCCGATGAGCAGCAGCAGGGCGAAGCTGCCGAAGAGAATGGCGAGTTCCATCGGTGCGTTCCGGCCTTACTCGATCAGGGGGGCGGCGGCATCGACCGCCTCGTCGGTGCCGGCCAGGACCATCAGCAGGCGTTCGACGGAGAAGAGGGCGATGAGCGCGCCGCCGACGGCGACCGGCACGTAGTCCCAGCCCTGGCTGATGCCGATCATCGGGGTGATGGCGCTCCAGGTGCCGACGGCGAGCTGCGTGCCGTAGCCGAGCATGGCCAGCCCAAAGCCCACGAGAAGCACCTCGGTGACAATCTTCAGGACGAAGCGGAGCGGCGGTGGCGAGGCTGCAAGCCCAATCTCGAAGCCGATATGGCCCCGCTCACGCACGCCGGTTGCTGATCCCAGTAGGATGAACCAGCTCATCAGCAGGAGCACGGCCGGCTCGGTCCAGGTCGGCGTGTCGTTGAGGATGTAGCGACCGAAGATGCTCCAGAACACGAGCACGGTCATCACGACGACCCCGAAGCCTGCAACCAGCAGCGAGATGCGGCTGAGCAGGGCTGCCACGGGGCTGAGGCGGGCGAGAATGGCTTGCATGGGGAATGGCCGCGTCACGGGAGCGGAACGGGCCCGCCACCGTGGGCGGCGGGCTCGGCGGAGAAGCGTGTTCAGGTCAGGGCCTGGATGCGGGCGACGAGCTCCTTCATCTTCGCGTCGGTGACGAAGCGGTCGTAGACCGGCTTCATCGCGTCGATGAAGGGCTGCTTCTCCACGGTGTTGATCTGCGCGCCGCCGGCGCGGACCTTGGCCTCGGAAGCCTTCTCGCGGGCATCCCAGAGCTCGCGCATCTTGGCGACCGATTCCTTGGCCGCGGCGCGAATGAGCGCCTGGTCGGCGGCGTTGAACCGGTCGAACGAGCGCTTCGACATGACGAGCACTTCGGGGCTGAGCGAATGCTCGGTCGCCGAGAAGAACTTCGCCACCTCGAAATGGCGGGTCGACTCGTAGCTCGGCCAGTTGTTCTCGGCACCGTCGATGACGCCGGTCTGCAGGCTGGTGAAGACCTCGCCGAAGGGCATGGGCGTGGCATTGGCGCCGAGCGCCTGGACCAGGGCGACGAACATGTCGGACTGCTGCACGCGGATCTTCATGCCGCGCATGTCGGCCGGCGTGTTGATCGGGCGCTTGGAGTTGTAGAAGGAGCGCGATCCCGAATCGTAGAAGGCGAGGCCGACCAAACCATGGGCCGTGAAGTCATTGAGGATCGAATCGCCGATCGATCCGTCCATGACCTTCCGCATGTGATCGACCGAGCGGAAGATGAAGGGCAGGGCGGGCACGTTGGTCGACGCGATCAGATTGTTGAACGGCGCCATGTTGATGCGGTTCATGTCGATAACGCCGAACCGCGTCTGGTCGATCGTGTCACGCTCCTGGCCGAGCTGGGCGGAGTGGAACACGTTGATCTTGATGCGGCCGCTGGTGCGCTGCTCGAGCAGCTGGCCCATGAACTTCACCGCCTCGATGGTCGGATAGCCATCGGGATGGATGTCGGTGGAGCGCAGGGTGACGGTGGCCTGGGCCGAGGCCGGGCCGATAATGGCGGGGCCGGCCACGAGGGCGCCGGCGGTGGACACGAAGGTGCGGCGTGTCAGCATGGGGGATCCTCCCGGTTGCGAACAGGTCCCTTCTGGCGGGGACATATCAGGGGATCGGCTGCCCTCCCATTTGTGGGCTTCCCGATCTGGGCGCAGCCTAGTATACACTTGTATGGAAGTTCAAGCGGGAAAGAGCGGTGACACCATGACCGTGGCCATCCTCCACCAGCCGCCGCCGCGCATCATCGAAAGCGCGGCCGCGCGGGTCGAGCGCGAGCTTCGCGCCGGGATCATCGACCTGACGATAAGGCCGGGCGAGCGCCTGTCGGAATCGGAGATCGCCGACCGGTTCCAGGTGTCGCGCCAGCCGGTGCGCGAGGCCTTCATCGCGCTGATGCGGCAGGGGCTGGTCGACGTCCAGCCGCAGCGCGGCACGGTGGTGGTGAAGCTGTCGGTGCGGCGGATGCTCGACGCCCGCTTCATCCGCGAGGCCATCGAGGTGGCCATCGTCCGGCGCGCCTGCGAGCGCTTCGACCCGCACTATCGCGACCGCGCCGCGGCCCTCATCGCGGCACAGGAGGAAGCGGCGCGCACCGGCGATCACGCCTCTTTCCAGCGGCTCGACAGCCTGTTCCACATCGCCCTGGCGGAAGGCGCCGACTGTCTCGAGGCTTGGAATGCGGTCGAGATGCAGAAGGCCCATATGGACCGCGTCTGCGCGCTGACGCTGCACTCACCGGGATCGATGGGCCCGCTCGTGACCCAGCACCAGGCCATCCTCGACGCGGTGGAGGATGGCGATCCGGAGCGCGCCGTGGCGGCCATGAGCCACCACCTCAGCGAGATCCTGCGGGCCGTGGCCGGGCTCGAGCTGAAATTCGCCGAGCTGTTCGAATAGCTCAGCGTCCTCGCCAGGTGTTGCCGGGCGGCGGCGTCGTCGCCGGATGGGCGGAGGGGATCGACGATCCCCACGAGGCGCGGCCTGGCAGCGCGGCCGCGGCGCGGCGGCCGAAGATGCGGTGCAGGATGGCTGTGACGCCGAAGATGACGGCGAGGCCGAAGAGCCAGCCGAGCATGATGGCGCCGATGCCGAGGCTGTGGGCGCCAGCGGCGATCCAGGCGAAGCTGAAGGGCTCGGGGGTGAAGCCCGGGACAGAGCCGTAGGACACCATGCCCGTCCCGATCGTGTCGAAGACGAGATAGGACAGCAGCGCCACGAACGACCAGACGGCGGCGCCGGCAAAGGCTCCCCACCAGACGAAGCGCATCGACCTATCCTCCCTACCCGCACCATCGCGGCTTTCCCCTGAGGATGTGGGGATGGCCCCCCGCCGTTCAAGTGCGGCGGAATGCGCGGTCAGCGGAAGAGGCGGTCGAGGAGGCCATTGCCGGGCTCGGGGCGCAGCACGGCGCTGCGGTCCTCGGCCTCGCCGGCGGGCCGCTGCGGCCGGCGGCCGGCAGGCTCGACCCGCGACATGGTCATGGGCTGGTCCAGGGTCTCGCCAGGCAGGATGCGGCCCGGCGCGTCGTAGGAGCGCCAGTTACCCGGCAGGTCGACGATCGACTGGCCCTTGTGCGCCTCCGCCATGGTGCGGTTCCACACGTCCACCGGCAGGCCGCCGCCGGTCAGCCGCCGGGTCGGCGTGCCGTCATCATTGCCGAGCCAGACGCCGGCGATGAAGCGCCCGGTGTAGCCGACGAACCAGGCATCGCGGAAATCCTGGCTGGTGCCGGTCTTGCCCGCGACGATCCAGCCGGGCAGGCGCACGGTGCGGGCCGTCCCGGAGACCGTGGTCTGGTTCATCATGGCGTTCATCATTGCCACGTGCCGCGGCTCGACGACCTGGCCGAGGGTCATCGGGCGGCGCTCGAAGAGCACGCGGCCGCTCGTGGTGCGGATCTTGGTGATCACGTGCGGCACAACGCCGACGCCGCCATTGGCGAAGGGCGCATAGGCGCCGACGAGTTCCAGCACGTTCACCTCGGAGGTGCCGAGGGCAATGGAAAGATTGGGCGCGAGGGCCGAGCCGATGCCGAGGCGCTGGGCCGTGCGCACGACCGCGCGCGGGCCGACCTCCTGCCCGAGGCGCACGGCGACGGTGTTCAGCGAGGAGGCGAGGGCGGTGGTGAGGTTCACCTCGCCGCGATAGTCGCGGGTGTAGTTCTCCGGCCGCCATCCCGCGATGGAGACGGGCGAGTCCGAGCGGACGCTGTCCGGCGTCAGGCCATTCTCGAGGGCGGCGAGATAGACGAAGGGCTTGAAGGCGGAGCCGGGCTGCCGGCGCGCGGCGACGGCGCGGTTGAACTGGCTCTGCGCGTAGTCGCGGCCGCCGACGAGGGCGCGCACGGCGCCGTCGCGGTCGAGCACCACCACCGCGCCTTGAGAAACGTTGAAGCGCTGGCCGCCGCGGGTGAGGGCGTCGACCAGGGCCGCTTCCGCCGTCTGCTGGACAGGACCCAGGACCGTCGTCTCGACCATCAGGTCGGTCTCGACCTTGCCGACATAGTCGTCGATGAGGTCCATGACCCAGTCGGCGACATAGTTGATGGAGCCGCCGGGAATGGTGCGGCTGGCATGGGCGGGATTGGAGCGGGCGAGGCGCGCCTGTTCCTCGGTGATGTAGCCCTGGTCCGCCATGGCGGCGAGGACGAGCTGGGCACGGGCCTGCGCGGCTTCGGGGTTGCGTGTCGGAGCAAGCCGCGACGGCGCCTTGACGAGGCCGGCAATGACCGCGGCTTCCTGCACGGTGAGGGCAGTGGCGGGCTTGTCGTAGTAGCGGCGGGCGGCCGCTTCGATGCCATAGGCGCCGGCGCCGAAATAGACCCGGTTGAGGTAGAGCTCGAGGATCTGGTCCTTGGAGTAGTTGTGCTCCAGCCAGAGGGCGAGCAGCGCCTCCTGGACCTTGCGGCCCAGCGTGCGGTCGGGATTGAGGAACAGGTTCTTGGCGAGCTGCTGAGTCAGGGTCGAGCCGCCCTGGCTGACGCCGCGGTTCGTCAGGTTGGTGACGATGGCGCGGCCGAAGCCGATCACGTCGATGCCGAAATGCGAGTAGAAGCGCCGGTCCTCGATGGCGATGAGCGCCTGCGAGACATGTTTCGGCAGGCTCTTCAGCTGGATGGCGGCGCCGCCCATGTCGCCGCGGTTGGCGAGTTCGGTGCCGTCGGCGGCAAGAATGGCGATGTTCGGCGGGCGCGGCGGCACTTCCAGCGTGTGCGTTGGCGGCAGGTGCGCCGCATACCAGGCGACGATGCCGGCGACCGCTATGAGGCCCCAGATGGAGAGGGTCGCGCCCCAGATGACGAGTGTGCCGAAGAGCCCGCGGCGGCGGGCGCGTCGCGGCTTGTCATCGCGGTTGCGGTCGCCCCCGCCGGTGCGGCGGCGCGAGGGGCGCGGAGCCTCCTCCTCGTCCTCGTCGCGGCGGCGGGACCGGGCGGGCTTGGGCTGTTTCGGGGCGGTGGCAGCTTCCGCATAGCGCTGCCAGGGGCGGTCTTCCGGCGAGGCGCGCAGGTCCATGCCGCCGCGGGCCGTGCCGAAGCTCGGTTCGATCCGGTCACCCTGTCGGCCGCGCCGCGCCATGCCTCGCTGTCACCCCCATCGCGTCCTGATGACGCTCTTCACCGGTAAAGCGGGCGCGATGAAGGGGGGGTTAAGGCATTTTTGCGGAGCGCCTTCATTCTCCGGCAGGGTTAACGGGCCGCGAGCATTTACCGGCCCGCCTCGTCCTCGAGCACGCCGGTCAGCACCTTGCGGATCGCCGTCTGGCGCTGGGCGGACTGGATCTTCGCGCCCATGAGGTCGGTGACGTAGAACACGTCCACGGCCCGCTCGCCGAAGGTCGCCACATACGCCGAGGCGATGTTGAGGCTGTGGCGGGAGAGCGCCGAGGTGAGATCGTGGAGGAGGCCCGGCCGGTCGAGGCCGGAGACCTCGATGACAGTGTAGCGGGTCGACCAGGTGTTGTTGATGGCGACGTCCGGGTTGATGCGGAAGGTCCGGGAGCGGTTGCGCGCCGGCGACTTCTTCGCCACTGCCGCCACCGCCTCGCCAACCTTGAGCTCACCGCGCAGCGCCTTCTCGATGGCCTCGGCGATGCGGCGGGCGCGCCTCTCCTCGTCCTCGTCGCGGTCGAAGCCGCGGGTGATGGAGATGGTGTCGAGGGCGAGGCCGTCCGTGGTGGTGTAGATCTGCGCGCCGACGATGTTGGCGCCGGTGGCCGCACAGGCGCCAGCGATGATGGACAGCAGGCGCGGGTGGTCGGGCGCCAGCACAGTGAGGTGCGTCACGCCCTGGCCTGCGAGGAGATCGACGCGGCTCGCCAGCGACTTGCCCTCGGCCTCGGCGGCCATGAGGAAGCGGGCGTGCTCGATCTTGGTGGCGAGGTCCACCTTGAGCCAGTAGGCGGCGTAGTGGCGGCCGATATAGGTGTCGAGCGCATCGCCCGAGAGCTCCGGCAGCCGCTCGGGGACTGCCTTGCGGAATTCCAGCTGCGCGAGTTCGACGCGGCGGGAGCGGTTGACCTCGGAGAAGCCGCCGGTCACGACCGGCTCGGTCTCGTAGTAAAGCGTCTTGAGGAGCTGGCTCTTCCAGCCGTTCCAGACGCCCGGCCCCACCGCCATGATGTCGGCGGTGGTCAGGATGAGCAGCAGCTTCATCCGCTCGAGCGACTGGACCACATTGGCGAAGGTCTCGATGGTCTTGCGCTCGGCAAGGTCGCGCGACTGGGCGATGGTCGACATGACGAGGTGCTGTTCGACCAGCCAGGCCACCGTCTCAGTTTCGAGGGCGGTGAGTCCGAAGCGCGGGCAGAGCTTGCGGGCGATCTTCGCGCCGGCGGTCGAATGGTCCTCGGGCTTGCCCTTGGCGATGTCGTGCAGGAACAGCGCGACATAGAGCAGGTCGCGGTTGCGCGGCTGGATCGACTTGACGATGTCGGCGGCCAGCCCATCCTCCGGCTTGCCGTCATGCTCGATGCGGTGGAGCACGCCGATGCAGCGGAGCAGGTGCTCGTCCACCGTGTAGTGGTGGTACATGTTGAACTGCATCATCGCCACGACCCGGCCGAAGTCAGGCACGAAACGGCCGAGCAGGCCTGCCTCGTTCATCCGGCGCAGCACCACTTCCGGCGTGTTGGCGGAGGTGAGGATCGACAGGAAGAGCTGGTTCGCCGCGGGATCGTGGCGCAGCTTGTCGTCGACCAGCTTCAGCGACTTGGTGAGGAGCCGGATCGCATCGGGGTGGAAGGCGAGATTGTAGCGATCCGCCAGCCAGAACATGCGGATGAGATTGACCGGGTCGCGCGAGAAGGCGCCCTCGTCCGCCACGGTGATGCGATCGTGGTCGATCTGGAAATCGGCGCTCTCCTTGAAGCCGCGGCGCGATTTCGGCCGGAGCCTTGCGATGAAGCGGTCGAGGACGGGGGCGGGCTTTTCGTGGCGCTCTTCCAGCTCGGCACAGAGGATGGCGGTGAGGTCGCCGACATCCTTGGCGATGAGGAAGTAGTGCTTCATGAAGCGCTCGACATCGACGAGGCCGTTATGGTCGCGATAGCCGAGGCGCGGGGCGAGCTCGCGCTGCAGGTCGAAGGACAGGCGCTCTTCCGAACGGCCGGTGAGGAAGTGCAGGTGGCAGCGGACCGTCCACAGGAAGGTCTCGCAACGCCGGAACATCTGCGCCTCGCGGCGGGTGAAGACGCCCTTGCGGGCCAGTTCCTCGTCGGTCTTCACCCGGTAGGCATAGCGGGCGATCCAGAACAGCGTGTGGAGGTCGCGCAGGCCCCCCTTGCCATCCTTGACGTTGGGCTCGACGAGATAGCGGGACTGGCCGGTCTTGCGATGCCGCTCGTCGCGCTCGGCGAGCTTGGCGGCGACGAAGTCCGGGACGGTGTCCTTGACCACCTCGGCATCGAAGCGGCGCTCCAGCTCGCCGAAGAGCTTCTCGTCGCCGAGGATGTAGCGCGCCTCCAAGAGGGCGGTGCGGATGGTGAAGTCGGCGCGGGCCTGGCGGATGCATTCATCCACCGACCGGGTGGCGTGGCCGACCTTCAGGCCCATGTCCCAGAGGCAATAGAGCATGGCCTCGGCGACGCTCTCGCCCCAGGCGGTCTGCTTGTAGGGCAGCAGGAACAGGAGGTCGATGTCGGAGCCCGGCGCCAGCATGCCGCGGCCGTAGCCGCCGGTGGCGACGATGGTCATGCGCTCGCCGGATGACGGGTTCTCCGAGGGGTAGAGCTGGTCGGTGATCCAGCCATAGAGGGTGCGGATGACGTCGTCCTGGAACAGCGACAGGGCCTCGGCGCAGGTGCGGCCGTCGATGCTGGCGATGAGCCGTTCCTCGGCAACCTTCCGGGCCTCGATCAGGCGCTTCTTGAGGAGCTGGACGACCTCGGCCCGGGCCTCGCGCGTCCGCCCCGCCTCGACCTTCACGCGCCGGACATCGGCGACGAGCAGGGCCGGGTCGAGGAGCGGGCCGCGCGGCGCTGCGCTGCGCGACGGACGGAGGGTGACAGGCGAATCCATGGGCGTCTTCACGTCATAAGGGTCGGCGGACCATACGCGCATCGCGGGGGTGATGCGAGCGAGCTGGCTTCAGGCCTGACCAGCGCCCCTAGAGGCCGGCGGCGCCTCCGTCGGCACGGGGATCGTGTGCCCCGGAGAGCGACATGTCGGTGTGCAGCGTGACGCCGCCGGCATGGCCCATCGTGTCGGAATAGGCTTCATCCACGACGGCGGTCTGGTGGCCGATCTTCTCGAGCGACGCGATGAGACCCTCGTCGAAGCGCGGCTCGAAGCGCAGGCTGGTGACCGAGGATCCCCAGGTGCGGCCGAGCAGCCAGCGCGGCGCGTCGAGGGCTGCCTCCAGCGGCTGGCCATGGCGCACGTGCCGCTCGAAGATCTGCGCCTGGGTCTGCGGCTGGCCCTCGCCGCCCATGGTGCCATAGGCGAAGACGCGCCCGTCCTTCAGCTGGGCCATGGCCGGGTTCAGCGTGTGGAAGGGGCGGCGGCCCGGCTCGAGCGGATTGAGCGCGCGCGGGTCGAGCACGAAGCTCGCGCCGCGGTTCTGCATGAGGAAGCCGGTCGACTTCGAGACGCAGCCGGAGCCGAATTCCCAGTAGATCGACTGAATGTAGGAGACGACGCGGCCTTCCGAGTCCGCCGCGCCCATCCAGATCGTGTCGCCCGGGGCGGGCTTGTGCGGCCAGGGCAGGGCGCGGCCCATGTCGACCTTGCCCGCCTCGGCCTTCAGCGCGTCTGGCCGCAGGAAGGCGAGGGGATCGCCGTCGAGGCGGTCATAGTCGGTGACGAAGCGATCGCGCACGATGAAGGCGCGCTTGGTTGCCTCGACGATGCGGTGGACGAAGCCGAGCGTGTCCGGGGTCACCGAGCCGTGCATGGCCTCAAGCTGGTCGACGATGCCGAGGATCATCAGCGAGGCGAGGCCCTGCGTCGGCGGCGGCATGTTGTGGAGCGTGCCGAGCGAATGGGCGAGGCTCAGCGGCGCGCGCTCGACCGCGTAATAGGCCTGGAGGTCGGCGCGGGTGACGGGCGAGCCGATGGCCTCGAGGTCACTCGCGAGTTCGCGGGCGATGTCGCCGCGATAGGCGTCCTGGAACCCGGAGCGGGCGAGGTGGTCGAGCGTGTCCGCCAGCGTCGTCTGCTTGAGGATCGTGCCCTCGGTGGGCGGCTTGCCGTCAACGAGGAAGGTCTCGGCGAAGCCGGGGCAGTCCTTCAGCTCGTAGAGCTTGTCGACGGTGAGGCGGGCCTGGGAGCGGCTGACCTTGTAGCCCTCGCGCGCTGCGCGGATGGCCGGCTCCATCATGACGGTGCGTGGCAGCTTGCCGCCGGAGGCCTTCGCCATGGCATTGGCAAGGCGCCAGCCGCCGATGGCGCCGGGCACGGTGAGCGCGGCCAGCGGACCGCGGGTCGGGATCTCGTAGAGCCCCTTGTCGAGATAGGAACGGAGCGTCGCGCGCTCGCCGGCATAGCCGCAGGCCTCGATGCCGTGGACGCGGCGGCTCGGCTGGTGGATGAGCCAGAAGCCGTCGCCGCCCACATGGGTCATGTGCGGATAGACCGCGGCGATGGTGGCCGCGGCGGCGATCATGGCCTCGATGGCGTTGCCGCCCTCGGCGAGGATCTGCCGGCCAGCCTCTGCGGCGGCGGCGTGGGGGGCGGCGACAACGCCGCGCGAGAAGGGGCCTTCAGACATGCATGCGCTCTCCGGACCGCCAGGATAGACGAAGGCGCGACGAAACGGGAATATGCAAGCCCGCCGTGGAGGACCCTGTGCGCGGTGAACGCAGCGGCGTCAGATCGCCATGCTCTTGTGGAGCGCGTCGCGGTCCACCTCGCCCTTCAGCCCCTGCACCACGACGCGGCCGCGCTCCATCACGTAGAAGCGGTCGCCGAGCTCCTCGGCGAAGTCGAGATATTGCTCCACCAGCAGGATGCCGATGTCGCCCTTCTGGCGCAGATAGTCGATGGCGCGGCCGATATCCTTGATGATCGAGGGCTGGATGCCCTCGGTGGGCTCGTCCAGCACGATGAGGCGCGGACGGGTGACAAGGGCGCGGCCGATGGCAAGTTGCTGCTGCTGGCCGCCCGAGAGGTCGCCGCCGCGACGGCCGAGCATGTCCTTCAGGACGGGGAAGAGCGAGAAGATGTCATCGGGGATGGTGCGGTCGGCGCGCTTCAGGGGCGCAAAGCCCGTCTCCAGGTTCTCCTTCACCGTCAGCAGCGGGAAGATCTCGCGGCCCTGCGGCACATAGGCGATGCCCCGCCGCGCGCGCTCGAAGGGCGGCATGCGGCTGATGTCCCGGCCCTCCCACAGGATTTCGCCGCCGGAAATCGGCTGATGTCCCATGATGGCGCGCATGAGCGAGGTCTTGCCGACGCCGTTGCGGCCGAGGACGCAAGTGACCTTGCCGGGCTCGACCACGACGGAGACCTCGCGCAGGGCCTGGGCGGCGCCGTAATGGAGATCGACGGATTTGACGTCCAGCATGGATCAGCGCCCCAGATAGACTTCGATGACGCGCTCGTCCGCGCTCACCTGGTCGAGGCTGCCCTCGGCGAGGACCGAGCCCTCGTGCAGGCAGGTGACCTTCACGCCGAGGTCGCGGATGAAGCCCATGTCGTGCTCGACCACGACCACCGAATGGGTCTTGGCAATGTCCTTGAGGAGGTCGGCGGTTGCGGCGGTTTCCACGTCGGTCATGCCGGCGGCCGGCTCGTCGACGAGCAGGAGCTTGGGGTCCTGCGCCAGCAGCATGCCGATCTCCAGCCACTGCTTCTGGCCGTGGGAAAGGTCCCCCGCCAGGCGCTTGCGGTGGTCGCCGAGGCGGACGATGCCAAGGATCTCGTCGACGCGGCGGGCGATCTCGGCCGAGCGGCGTTGGAACAGCGTGCCGAAGACGGTGCGGTCGGCCTTCACCGCCATGTCGACATTGTCCTCGACCGTGTGGCTCTCGAAGACGGTCGGCTTCTGGAACTTGCGGCCGATGCCGAGATTGGCGATGGCCGTCTCGTCGAGGCGGGTCAGGTCCACCTCGCCGGCGAAGATGACGTCGCCGGTGTCCGGCTTGGTCTTGCCGGTGATGATGTCCATCATCGTCGTCTTGCCGGCGCCGTTGGGGCCGATGATGGCGCGCATCTCGCCGGGGGCGATGACGAGCGACAGGTTGTTGATGGCGCGGAAGCCGTCGAAGCTCACCGAGACGCCGTCGAGATAGAGCAGCGACTGGGTGACGACCTGCGGGCGCTCGATGGCCTTGACGGGCTCGGTGGGCAGCTGGGTTTCCATCGGATCGATCAGCATCGGGACCCCCTCACTCGGCCGGCTGGCCCACGGCCTTGCCGGCCGGGGGCTCGCGGGTCTCGCCGCGGCGCTTCCACCAGTCGGTGAAGGTGCCGAGGATGCCCTTGGGCAGGAACAGGGTGACGACGATGAACAGGCCGCCCAGGGCGAAGAGCCAGCCCTGCGGGAAGACGCCGGTGAACCAGCTCTTGGCGAAGTTGACGAGGCCTGCGCCCAGCGCTGCGCCGACCAGCGTGCCGCGGCCGCCGACCGCCACCCAGACGATGGTCTCGATGGAATTGGCGGGGGAGAATTCGCTGGGATTGATGATGCCGACCTGCGGCACGTAGAGCGCCCCGGCAATGCCCGCCATGACGGCGGAGACCGTCCAGACGAAGAGCTTGAAGTGCTCGACGCGGTAGCCGAGGAACCGCGTGCGGGCCTCGGCATCGCGCACGGCGATGAGGATCTTGCCGGCCTTCGATGTGACGATGGCGCGGGCGAGGAGATAGCCGATCATCAGGGCGATGACCGAGAGCGAGAACAGCACCGCGCGGGTGGTCTGCGACTGGATGTTGAAGCCGAGGATGTCCTTGAAATCGGTCAGGCCGTTATTGCCGCCGAAGCCCATGTCATTGCGGAAGAAGGCGAGCATCAGCGCGTAGGTCAGTGCCTGGGTGATGATCGACAGGTAGACGCCGGTGACGCGGGAGCGGAAGGCGAACCAGCCGAAGACGAAGGCCAGCAGGCCGGGAACGAGGGCCACCATCAGCATGGCATAGGGGAAGGAGGAGAAGCCCCACCAGGTGATCGGCAACTCCTTCCAGTTCAGGAAGACCATGAAATCGGGGAGGATCGGGTGGGAATAGACACCGCGAGGGCCGATCTGCCGCATCAGGTACATGCCCATGGCATAGCCGCCGAGGGCGAAGAAGGCGCCGTGGCCGAGCGAGAGGATGCCGCAATAGCCCCAGACCAGGTCCACCGCGAGGGCGAGCAGGGCATAGGTCATGTACTTGCCCCACAGGCTCACTGCCGTGTTGGACACGTGAAAGGGCGAGCCCGGCGGCACCATGAGGTTGAGGACCGGCACCATGACGGCGGCGAGGGCGAGGAGGACGAGGAAGATCCAGCCGGTGCGGTCGATCTTCTCGAGGAGGAACCGGGTGAGCATCATTCCACCGCCCGGCCCTTGAGGGCGAAGAGGCCCCGCGGACGCTTCTGGATGAACAGGATGATGAAGACGAGGAGCAGGATCTTGCCCAGCACCGCGCCCGCATAGGGCTCGAGCAGCTTGTTGGCGATGCCGAGCGTCATGGCGCCGACCAGCGTGCCCCAGAGGTTGCCCACCCCGCCGAAGACCACGACCATGAAACTGTCGATGATGTAGCCCTGGCCGAGGTTCGGCGAGACGTTGTCGATCTGGCTGAGCGCGACGCCGGCAAGGCCGGCGATGCCGGAGCCGAGGCCGAAGGTGAAGGCGTCGACCCAGTTGGTGCGGATGCCCATGGCGCCGGCCATGCGGCGGTTCTGGGTGACGGCGCGGGTCTGCAGGCCGAAGGGCGTGCGCTTCAGGAAGAGCAGCAGCGCGGCGAAGACCATGGCCGCGAAGATGATGATGGCGAGGCGGTTGGCGGTGATGGCGAGGTGGCCGACCTCGAAGGAGCCGCTCATCCAGGAGGGCGTCGTGACCTCGCGGTTGGTCGGGCCGAACCACGAGCGCACCGCCTGCTGCAGCACGAGGCTGACGCCCCAGGTCGCCAGCAGCGTCTCCAGCGGCCGGCCGTAGAGATGGCGGATGATCAGCCGTTCGATGGCGATGCCGATGGCTCCCGCCACCAGGAAGGCCATGGGCAGGGCGATGAACAGCGAGACGTCCATCAGGCCCGGCGCCATGGTGCGCAGCACCTGCTGGACCACGAAGGTCGTGTAGGCGCCGATCATCACCATCTCGCCATGGGCCATGTTGATGACCCCCATGACGCCGAAGGTGATGGCAAGGCCGATGGCGGCGAGCAGCAGCACCGAGCCGAGCGACAGGCCGTACCAGACATTCTGCACCGCCTCCCAGACGGCCAGGGTCCGGCGGATGGCGACGGAGGCGCTCTCGGCGGCCTCCCGGACCCGCGGCGGCGCATTGGCGGGGAGCGAGCCGAGCATGCGAAGGGCGTCCTGGTCGCCGCGGCGCTGGATGACGCCGATGGCGGTGATGCGGTCGGCCTCGTTCGCTTCGGAGCTCGCGACGACGACGGCGGCGCGCGCCTCCTCCATGAGGATGCGGATGCGCGGGTCGCGCTCCTGGGTGATGGCCTGTTCGAGGGCCGGCAGGGCGGTGGCGTCGCGCGACTTGAAAACGGCCTCGGCCGCAGCCGCGCGGCGGGCCGGGTCGGGGTTCATCAGCGTCAGGGCCCCCATGGCGGCGTCAATGGCGCGGCGCACGGCATTGTTGAGGCGGACGGGGCGGGTCGTGCCGGCATCGGCGACCGGCTCGCCAGTGAGGGCCGAGACGAAGCTGCCGCTCGGCTCACGGATGAAGACGGCGCGATCGGCCTGGCGATAGACGAGGCGGTTGTCGCGCAGGGCCTCGATGACCGGGGCGGCGCGGGGTGAGCCGGAGGTTGCGAGGGCGGCAACCGCGCCGGCGATGTCGTTGAAGGTTTCGGTCGCCATCCGCTGGATCAGCGGGGCGGCGTCCTGCGCCCGGGCAGAGGGCGGGGCGAGGAGGAAGACGGCGAGAAGGGCGGCAAGGAGGGCCGCGAGGCCGGGGCGTCGGATCATGTCGCTCAAGCTCGGCCCTCTTCAGGAAAGCACTGCCGGGGAAGGCGAGGCGCGCCGCGGACGGCGCGCCTCCTGGTCGGTCGGACGTGGGGTCAGCGCTGGGCGCCGCCGCAGCGACCGGTGCGGACGTTGAAGTTGCCGCAGTTCATCGGCGGACGATGGTCGGCGATGAGGTCGCGCGAGCCCTCGAGGTGGGGCGACCACTCCTGGGCCACCACGGTGCCAGGCGTCTGCCAGACGGTCTGGATCTGGCCATTGGCCTGGATCTCGCCGATCAGCACGGGCTTGGTGATGTGGTGGTTCGGCATCATGGTGGAGATGCCGCCGGTGAGGTTCGGCACCGCGATGCCGATCATGGCGCGGCGCACCGCGGTCGCGTCGGTGGTGCCGGCGGCCTCGACGGCCTTGACCCACATGGCGAAGCCGATGACGTGGGCCTCCATCGGGTCGTTGGTCACCGCACGCTCGTTCTTCTTGAAGGCGCGCCAGCGGGCGATGAAGTCGCGGTTCGCCGGATTGTCGACGGACTGGAAGTAGTTCCAGGCGGCGAGGTGGCCGACGAGCGGACGGGTGTCGATGCCAGCGAGCTCCTCTTCACCCACCGAGAAGGCGACGACCGGGATGTCGGTGGCCTTGATGCCCTGGTTGCCGAGCTCCTTGTAAAACGGGACGTTGGCGTCGCCGTTGACGGTGGAGACGACCGCGGTCTTCACGCCGGTCGAGCCGAAGCGCTTGATCGCCGCGACGCGGGTCTGCCAGTCGGAGTGACCGAACGGCGTGTAGTTGACCGAGATGTCCTCGGCCTTGACGCCCTTGGAGAGCAGGTAGGCCTCGAGGATGCGGTTGGTGGTGCGCGGATAGACGTAGTCGGTGCCTTCCAGCACGAAGCGCTTCACGCCCTCGGCGAGAAGATAGTCGATGGCGGGGATCGCCTGCTGGTTCGGGGCGGCGCCGGTGTAGAAGATGTTCGGCGAGGATTCCTCACCCTCGTACTGCACGGGGTAGAAGAGGATCGAGTTGAGCTCCTCGAAGACCGGCAGGACCGACTTGCGGGAGACCGAGGTCCAGCAGCCGAAGGTCACGGCGACCTTCTGCTGGGCGATCAGCTCGCGGGCCTTCTCGGCGAAGAGCGGCCAGTTCGAGGCCGGGTCGACGACGACGGCCTCGAGCTTCTTGCCGAGCACGCCACCGCGCTTGTTCTGCTCCTCGATGAGCATGAGCATCACGTCCTTCAGCGTGGTCTCGCTGATGGCCATGGTGCCGGAGAGCGAATGCAGGATGCCGACCTTGATCGTTTCCTGCGCCTGGGCCGGCGCGGCGAGGGCACCGGCTGCCATGGCGGCGCCGGCGAACATGCCGAGCACTTTGGTTTTGAGGTTCAACATGGATTGTTCCCGTTACGTGTTGCGCCCCGGACTGCGGCAGCCAGAACCTTGCCCGATGGCGTTCCACTCTTCGCAACGGCCGTGCCAGCACCTGATTTTTCTCCCAATCCTTTGACTCCTTGTTTGAATTATCCGCGGCCTGCCGCTGGGGAAGAAAATGTCGCAGTGCGACCAAGCGTCCCGGTATGCAATGCGCCTAAAAAACAGGCAAACAAGGGTGCGCAATGCTTAGGCAGATGATCCGTAAAGGTCCTGATGCGCGCGGCACGGCTCCTGCACTCGTCATGTCAGCCAAGCCGACCACCCGAGGATCTGTGCGACGATGACACAACCGGCCTCGCTTCCCGTCCTTCTGCCGACCCGTTTCCGGGCCCTCGACGCATGGCGCGGCATCTGCGCAGCGCTGGTCGTGCTGTTCCATGTGCCAGTCCTGCACATCGCCAAGGACTGGCCGGCCTTCGCCAACCTGCAGCTTGGCGTCGACTTCTTCTTCGTGCTGTCCGGCTTCGTCATCAGCCACGCCTACCAGGAGCGGCTGTCCTCGGCCGATCAGGCGCGGGGCTTCCTCGTCGCCCGCTTCCGCAGGCTCTGGCCCCTGCATGTGGCGGTGCTGGCGGCCTTCGTCGCGCTGGAATTCGCCAAGCTCGCCTATGCCACCATCAACCCCGCCTTCGGGGTCGAGGCCGCGCCCTTCTCGTCCGGGCGCTCGCCCCTGGAGATCCTCACCAACCTCGCCTTCCTGCAGTCCTTCGGCCTGCATCCCGGCCTCAGCTGGAACGGGCCGGCCTGGAGCATCGCCGTGGAGTTCTGGACCTCGGTGGTGTTCCTCGGCGTCGTGCTCTGGTGGCCGGGCGCCAAGCGCGAGACCTTCCTCGCGCTCGCCCTCGGCAGCGCCCTCGTCCTTGCCATCGTCTCGCCAGCGACGCTCTTCGTCAGTTCCGACTGGGGCTTCGTGCGCTGCCTCTTCGGCTTCGCCATCGGCTGCCTCGTCTATGACCTGAGGCTGCGCTACGCGCTGCCGGCCCGGCTGCTCGGCTGGTTCGAGGCCGCCATCGCCCTTGCCGCCTTCGCCTATATGGCGCTGGTGCCGATGGGCCTCCTGCACCTGACCGCGCCGCTGCTCTTCGGCCTGCTCGTCTTCATCTTCTCCTTCGAGGGCGGACCGATCTCGGCGGCGCTGACGACGCGGATCCCCCAGGCGCTCGGCCGCTGGAGCTTCGCGATCTATATGACCCACGCCTTCCTGTTCCAGATCCTGCGGACCGGCGGCACCTTCCTCGACAGCAAGTTCGGCCTCGGCCGCATGGTGATGCACAATGGCGACAAGCTGGTCACCATCGGCTCGACCTGGCAGGCCATCGCCATGCTGGTGCTGATCCCGGCGGTGGTGATCGCGGTCGGCGCCTTCTTCCACCGCTTCGTCGAGGTGCCGTTCAGCGGCAAGCCCCGGCCCGGCGCGACGAAGCGGCCTCCCCCGGAAACGGTCGCGGCGATCCAGCGGGCCTGAAGCCTCTTTTCAGCCTTCGTTAACCATGATGACGTCACCTGCTCGGATCAACCGAGCGGAGGACGTCATGACGAGCCAGGAGGCGACGGCCGAAGCTGCGGCGCCGCAGCGCCGGTCCTGGAGCGAGGCGGCGGCGGTCTATCTGCGCCGCGACGTGCTCATCGTGCTGTTCCTCGGGTTCTCCGCCGGCCTGCCGCTGGCGCTCTCGGGCTCGACCCTGCTGGTCTGGATGGCCGAGAGCTCGGTGAACCTGACCACCATCGGCCTCTTCGCCCTCGTCGGCACGCCCTACACGATCAAGTTCCTCTGGGCGCCCATCGTCGATGCGCTCGACATTCCGATCCTGTGCCGCCTCTTCGGACGCCGGCGGGGCTGGCTGCTGTTCAGCCAAATCCTGCTCATGGCCGCCATCGTCTTCCTCGGCCTGCAGAACCCGGACGTCTCGCCCTTCATGATCGCCCTCGGTGCGGTGCTGGTGGCCGTGGCCTCGGCGACCCAGGACATCGTCATCGACACCTACCGCGTCGAAAAGCTCGACACATCCGAGCAGGCGGCGGGCGTCGGCTCCTATGTGGCGGCCTATCGGGTCGGCATGCTCGTCTCCACCGCCGGTGCCCTGTTCATCGTCTCCTTCTTCGAGAAGGTGCAGGGCTTCGACAAGGCGACGGCCTGGACGCTTGGCTACATCGTCATGGCGGCCTTCGTGCTGGTCGGCATGGTCACGACGCTCATCGCCCGGGAGCCGGACCGGTCGAAACTCGCCGAGAAGGCCCTGGCCGGCACCGACCAGCTCTCGCGCGTCTGGAGTGCCGCTACCGGAGCCTTCAGCGAGTTCCTGACGCGGGACGCCGCCATCGCGGTCCTGGCCTTCGTCATCCTCTTCAAGCTGTGTGACGCCTTTGTCGGCGCCATGACCGGCCCCTTTGTCATTCGCGGCATGGGTTACAGCCGCGAGGAATATGCGGCCATCGTGAAGGGGCTCGGGCTGGCAGCGACGCTGGCAGGCGGCTTCGCGGGCGGCTTCGTGGCCCGCGGCCTCGACCTCAAGTCCTGCATGTGGCTTGCCGCCCTGCTGCAGATGGGCTCGAACCTCGTCTTCGCCCTTCAGGCGGTAATGCCCGCGAGCTACGGCATGCTCGCCTTCGTCATCGTCACGGAGAACTTCACCGGCGCCATCGGAACGGTGATCTTCGTCGCCTACCTGTCCGCGCTCTGCCAGTCGCCGCTGCACACGGCGACGCAATATGCGCTCCTGTCCGCGCTGTCGGCCGTGGGACGCACCTACATTTCTGCGCCTGCCGGGTTCGTGGCGGCCCAGACCGGATGGCTGTGGTTCTTCATTCTCTCCTGCCTCACCGCCATCCCCAGCCTCATCCTCCTGTGGTGGCTGCAGCGGCGCGGCCATTTCGAGACGCTGGCCAAGCCCACCGGGCCGCTCGCGGCGGATGACTGACGGGCCGCCGCGGGTTAGGGAACGCGCGCCCTTCACCGCTTCCCGGCCCGCCCCGTGACCCTGCCGCCCGCCTTCCGCTCCTCCGGCGACCTGCTTGCCGATCGCCGCTACGACTACGCCATGGCCGCCAAGGCCGAGGGCGACCTCGTGGCGGCGGCCGACCTGCTCGTCCAGGCGCTGGAGATCGCGCCGCGCTGGGTCGCCGGCTGGTTCGCGCTGGGCGAGGTCGAGGCCGCTCGCGGCGAGACGGCGGCCGCGGAAGCCGCCTTGGCCAGGGCCCTGGCCCTCGATCCCGACGATGCGCTTGGCGCCCGCCTGCTGCTGGCGCGGCTCGGCCGGGGCGAGGCGCAGGAGGCCATGTCGGAAGCCTATATCCGCACGCTCTATGACGACTATGCGCCGCGGTTCGAGAAGGCTCTGCGCGAAGGCCTCTCCTACCGCGCGCCGGAGATCCTGCGCGACGCCGTCGTCGCCGCATCCGCTGCGCTCGGTCGCGAACCGGCCTTCGCCCGCATGCTCGACCTTGGCTGCGGAACCGGCCTGGCCGGACCCGTTTTCGCTCCACTTGCCGTGGCGATCGACGGTGTCGACCTGTCGCCGCGCATGGTCGATCTCGCGCGGCAGAAGGGCGTCTATCGAACGCTTGCCGTCGGCGACCTCACCCAGTTCCTCGACGGCGAGGCGGAGGCGAGCGCCGATCTGGTGCTGGCCGCCGACGTGCTGATCTATGTCGCCGATCTCGGTCCCGTCTTCGCCGGCGCGGCGCGGGTGCTGCGACCCGGCGGGCTGCTCGGCTTCACGGTCGAGGCCCATGACGGCGATGGGCTCATGCTCCACGCCTCGCTGCGCTATGCCCATGGCCGCGACCTGATCGAGACCGGGCTTGCGGCGGCCGGGCTCGCCATCGCCTCGCTGGAGCGGGTCGTGCTGCGCACGGAGGGGGGCGCACCTGTCGCCGGCTGGGCGGTCATCGCGGCAAAGGGACGTTGACGGCGCGGTCCCGTGCGTCCACAGGCAGGCCATGAACTACCGCCACGCCTATCACGCGGGAAACCCGGCCGACGTCATCAAGCACGCGGTGCTCGCCTTCGTGCTTTCCCACATGGTGCAGAAGGACAAGCCGCTCAGGGTCATCGACACCCATGCGGGGCTCGGCCGCTACGACCTGACGGCGGATGCATCCGAGCGGACGGGGGAATGGGTCGAGGGCATCGGCCGTCTCTGGGGCAAGGACCTGCCTGAGCCGCTAGCGGCGCTGCTCGACCCCTATCTCGACGCAGTCGCCATGATCAATCCGGACGGGCGTCTGCGCTTCTATCCCGGCAGCCCCGACATCGCGCGGATGCTGACGCGGCCGGTCGATGGCCTCACCTTCTGCGAACTGCATCCGCAGGACAGCGCCGATCTCGGCCGGCTCTTCGCCCGCGAAAACCGCGCCAAGGTGATCGAGCTCGACGGCTGGCTTGCGCCCAAGGCCTTCCTGCCGCCGAAGGAGAAGCGCGGTCTGGTGCTGATCGACCCGCCCTTCGAGCAGCGCGGCGACTATGACCGGCTGGTGGAGGCGCTGGCGCAGGGCTACCGGCGCTTTTCCACCGGCGTCTTCCTGCTCTGGTACCCGGTGAAGGATCCCGACGAGGTCAAGCGGTTCCATCGGCGGATCGCGGAGCTCGCGATCCCGAAATGCCTCACCATCGAGGCGACCTGGCGAGTCGTGGACGGGCGGCGGCTGTCCGGGGCGGGACTTGTGACGGTCAATGCCCCTTACACGCTCGCGCCGCATCTGCGGGCGGCCGGTGAGTTGCTGTGGGACGCGCTCGGCGTCCCCGCGGGCCGGCTTCTCCTGTCCGGCGACGCGGCCTGAAACCCTTACGGGTCAGTGCGCAGGTTCATCTGCTTGCCGGCATCGACGACGAAGAGCGCGAGCGCACCTCCGACGGCGAGACCGATGAGAACGATGGCCAGGTCTGCAATGCTGATGTCGATCATCATGACATGCCCCTTCAGGCTCGGGTGACGGTCGTCATCCGCTGCACCGGCCGTCGGGAGGCCTGCGGCTGACAACAAGGGGCATGGTTCCGTGATTTGTGCGCCGCAGCAATGCTATCCCGGCTTTGCTGCGATGCAATAACAAGATGACTCTGCGGAACTCCCTAGTGCCTGCCGTCGCCCCCGGCGGCCAATGCCCGGAGCGCCACCCTGTAGTTTGGGTACAAGAGCTTAACGGACAGTTCACCCTTCAAGCGGTCGTTCCGCACCCGCTTGCACTCGTCGTAGAAGCTGCGGCCCATCTCCGAGAGGCCGCTCTGCTCGAAGGGAATGTCGGGGGGAACCGGCACCCCGAGGATCTCGGCGGCATGGGCCACCACGTCCTGGGCGGGCGAGGGCTCGTCGTCGGTGACATTGACGATGCCGTCATAGCGCTTGTCGAAGCTCGCCAGCACGGCCTGGGCGATGTCGTCGACATGGATCCGGTTGAAGACCTGGCCGGGCTTGATGATTCGGCGCGCCGTGCCGCGGGCGAGGTTCACCAGGGCGTTCTGGCCGGGTCCGTAGATGCCGGACAGGCGCAGCACCGCCACGGGCACGCCATGGGCCCGACCGAAGGCCTGCCAGGCGGCCTCGGCCTCGACGCGTTCCCGGCTGCGGATGCTGGAGGGCGTCGCCGGGGTCTGTTCGTCCACCCAGCCGCCGCCATGGTCGCCATAGACGCCGACGGTGGAGAGATAGGCGATGCCCTTGGGCGGGTTGGCAGCCAGCGCTTCGCCACAGGCCCGCAGAACCGGGTCGCCGGCAACGTCCGGCGGGGCCGAGACGAGGATGTCGTCGGCCGTGGCGATGGCCGCGGCAAGGGCCTCGGGCACGTCCGAGCCGTCGAAGGGCAGGACGGTGACGGCATGGCCCTCGACCGGCGCCGCCGACAGCGCCGCGGCGCGATCGGCCGAGCGGACGGTCGCGGTGATGCGGTCGTAGCGCGCGCCGGCAGCGCGAATCGTGGCGCGGGAGGAATAGCCGAGGCCGAAGACGAGGAGATGGGGCATGGGACACCGCGGAGGACGGATGGAACGCCTCTCTTAGCCCGTCCGGCTCATGGGGTGGAGAGGGCTGCGTTCCATTCGGCCAGCACGTCGGGATCGGTCTCGTCCGGACGCGGCCCGCCGGCCAGCCGCTCCGGCGCAAGTTCACCCAGCGCCCAGACCGCCGCGCCGCGCACCAGCGGCGAGGGATCGACCAGCAGGTCTATTGCGACATCCGCGAGGGCCCGGTCACCGCTATTGCCGATGGCGACGAGCACGTTGCGCAGGAAGCGGTCGCGGCCGATCCGCTTCACCGGGCTGCGTGTGAACAGGGCGCGGAAGGCAGCATCGTCGAGGCGGGCAAGGTCGGCGAGGGCCGGGCGCTTCAGGTGCTCACGCGCGGCGAGCTTCATGTTCTGGCCTTCCTGGGCGAACTTGTTCCAGGGGCAGGCGGCGAGGCAGTCGTCGCAGCCATAGATGCGGTTGCCCATGGCCTTGCGGAATTCGCGGGGGATCGGCCCCTTGTTCTCGATGGTGAGGTAGCTGAGGCAGCGCCGGGCATCGAGCGCATAGGGGCGCGGGAAGGCGGCGGTCGGGCAGATGTCGAGGCAGGCGCTGCAGGAGCCGCAATGGTCGCGCTCGGGCGCATCCGCGGCCATGTCCAGCGTCGTCATGATGGCGCCGAGGAAGAGCCATGAGCCAAAACCGCGGGAGACGAGGTTGGTGTGCTTGCCCTGCCAGCCGAGACCGGCCGCGGCGGCGAGCGGCTTTTCCATCAGGGGTGCGGTGTCGACGAAGACCTTGAGTTCGCAGCCCGTCTCCTCGGCGAGCCAGCGGCCGACCGCCTTCAGCCGCGCCTTGATGACCTCGTGGTAGTCGTCGCCGCGGGCATAGACGGAGATGAGGCCGGCCGTGCGGTCCGACAGGCCGTCGAGGGGGTTCTCGTCCGGCCCGTAATTGACGCCGAGCATGACGAGCGACCGCCCCTCGGGCCAGAGCACGCGCGGGTCGCCGCGACGCGCGGCGGTCTCGGCCATCCAGGCCATGGAGCCGTGATGGCCGGCGGCGATGGCCTCGGCGAGACGAGGGGCGGCGTCAGGGACCGAATCGGGCGTGGTGAAGCCGATGGCGTCGAAGCCCTCGGCGCGGGCGCGCTCGGTGATGGCCGCCTTCAGCGCGGCCGGGTCGCTCAGAAGTCGAGATCGGCGTAGGTCGCGCTCGGCTGCATGCCGACCACGCGGTCGTTCAGCAGCGCCCGGAAGCAGGGGCGCGACTTCACCCGTGCGTACCAGTCCCTCGCCGCCGGTTCTTCGTTCCACGGTACCTCGCCCAGATAGTCGACCACCGACAGATGCGCCGCGGCCGCAAGGTCGGCATAGCTCAGGGCCGCGCCCGCGAGCCAGTCGTTGCGGGCCGCCAGCCAGCCGATATAGGCGAGATGATAGCGGATATTGGCGCGGGCCGCGCGCAGGGCGGCGGTGTTCGGCGCGCCGCCGCCGTGCTCGGCGGGAATGAAGCGCTTGTCGATCTTCTCCTCGACGAGGAGGGAGGAGACCTCTTCGAAGAACTTGCCGTGGAACCAGCGGGTCAGGCGCCGCACCTCGATGCGCGCCACGAGGGCCTCCGGCATGAGGCGGCGGTCCGCGGGCCCGTGATCGGTGTCTTCCAGCCAGGCGGCGACGCCGTCGGCGCCGACGACGGCGACGCTGTCGGCCAGTTCCAGCACCGGCGCCGTGCCTTCCGGGTTCATTCGCAGGAAGTCCTCCTGCCGCTCCCATGGCCTGGCCTCGACGAGATCTGCCTCGACGCCCCGCTCGGCGAGGATCAGCCGGACGAAACGCGAATGCGGGCAGAAGGGTCGGTGATGGAGGATCGGGTTCATGCGCTCCAGGCCGGGTGGACCCGCCTTGGACAGGTCCCAGATGGTTTTTCCATGACGGGAGTGGAGGCGGGTGAATAGCCGCGCGGGCGCGCCGCGACAACCATGCTGTTCGCCTGTCCGTGTTCACGATCCGTCATGGTTGATGAAGGGTGAAGGCCCCGGCCAGCCCCCCTGGCCTCTCCGCAGTTTCCCTGATCATCATGCTTAACCGAACGTGAAGGGAGCCGCGCTTATCTGGCGGGACGGCCGGCCTGCGAGGCGCGCCGCGGAGGATGCGATGGACATCGTCAATCTCGCCAAGGCCCTGGTTCTCGGTGTGGTCGAGGGCGCGACCGAGTTCATTCCGGTCTCCTCCACCGGCCATCTCATCCTCATCGGCCATTTCCTCGGCTTCCAGTCGACAGGCAAGACCTTCGAGGTGCTGATCCAGCTCGGCGCCATCCTCGCCATCCTGCTGGTCTATTTCACCCGCCTGCTCGGCGTGGTGCTGTGCCTTCCCACCGATGCCTGGGCGAGGCGCTTCGTCGCCTCGGTGCTCATCGCCTTCCTGCCGGCGGCCCTGCTCGGCGCGGTGCTGCACAGCCGCATCAAGGCGGTGTTCGAGCGGCCCGACCTCGTCTGCGTGGCGCTGATCCTCGGCGGCATCGTGCTGCTCGTCGTCGACCGGCTGAAGCTCGAGGCGCGCGAGGACAATGCCTTCCGCTTCTCGCCCATGCTGGCCTTGAAGATCGGCCTATGCCAGTGCGCGGCGCTCTTTCCCGGCGTATCGCGCTCGGGCGCGACGATCGTCGGCGCGCTGCTGATGGGCACCACCAAGCGGGCGGCTGCGGAATTCTCGTTCTTCCTCGCCATGCCGACCATGGCGGGCGCCTTCGCCTATGACCTCTACAAGAACTACAAGGTCCTGGACTTCGCGGACGTGTCGACCATCGCCGTCGGCTTCGTCGCCGCCTTCATCTCCGGGCTCTTCGTCGTGCGCTTCCTGCTCGACTATGTCAGCCGGCACGGCTTCGGGCTCTTCGCCGTCTGGCGGATCGTCGTCGGCGCGGCCGGGCTTGCCGGCCTCTATTTCATCGGCTGAGGGATCAGCGCGCCGGTTCGGCGAACTGGCCCTGCTTGCGGAAGCGCCACAGATAGCCCGGGACGATGGCCTCCACCGATTGCGGGTGGATGCCGAGCCCCTCGAGGGTGCGGCCCTCGGCCTTGGCGGCCTCGCTGACCACGTTGTCGGACTTCAGGAGCTCGACCTGGTCCTCGGTCAGCATGGGCTTGGGCAGGAGCTGCAGCAGCTTGGCCTGCAGGCGGGCGAGGCCGAAGGGCAACGGCACCAGCAGGCGGTTGCGCTGGGTGGTCTTCAGCACGAGTTCGAGGAGCTCGCGGAAGCTCTTCACCGCCGGCCCGCCGAGTTCGTAGGTGGCGCCGGGCTTGGTGCGGCCGTCGACGGCGGCCATGACAGCGTCCGCGAGGTCGCCGACGAAGACCGGCTGGAACTTGGTCTCGCCGCCGCCGACCAGCGGCAGGACGGGCGACATCTGCGCCATGGCAGCGAAGCGGTTGAAGAAGTCGTCCTCGGGGCCGAAGACGATGGAGGGCCGCAGGATCACCGCATCGGGAGCGGCCTCGCGCACGGCGGCCTCGCCCGCCGCCTTGGTGCGGGCATAGAGCGCGGCGCTGTCGGCATCGGCGCCGATGGCGGAGATGTGGATGAGGCGGGCCCCGGCCTCAGCTGCCGCGCGGGCGACAGCGGCAGCGCCGCGGGCCTGGACGGAATCGAACTTCTGACGGCCGGTCTCGTAGAGGATGCCGACGCAATTGATGACGATCTCGGCGCCGGCGACGGCCTGGCGAACGGAATCGGGATAGCGCAGGTTCGCCTGCACGGCGTGGATCTGGCCGACAGCGCCGAGCGGCTGCAGGTGGCCGGCAAGATCGGGACGGCGAACCGCGACGCGGATGCGGAAGCCGCGCTTGGCCAGCGCGCGCACGACGTGCCGCCCGACAAATCCCGAACCGCCGAAGACGGTGACGAGCCGGTCGAAGGTCTGCATCGCAATGCCTCTTGCAGTCACGGGGAACGGGCCGTGATTAGTCGATTTCGGGGGGGAGGTACAGGGGCGGGCGCGCAGGGCCGGGCGCCGTTGAGGTCAGCTCCACCAGGCGATCAGGCCGGCGGCCGCGGCCCAGATGGCGGCATAGCGCAGGGTTCGGGCAAGGCCGGTGATGAGCGCCGTCGGCAGGGCGGGATAGCGCGCCATGCCGGCGACGAGGGTGATCGGATCGCCGATCACCGGCATCCAGCAGAGCAGCAGCGTCGCCCAGCCCCAGCGCTGGAACAGGCCGGAGGCGCGCGCGAAGCTTTCGGGAGGCAGACGAAAGCGCCGCATCCAGGCATGGCCGGCCTCGCTGTCGGCGCCGCGGGCGATCTGCGTGCCGATCCACCAACTGGTCATGCCGCCGGCAGTGTTGAAGATCGCGGCCACCAGGAAGAGCGCGAAGGGGCTCGCCGTCCCGGCTGCCAGCAGCGCGACGAAGACCGCTTCCGACCCACCGGGCAGGAGCGTTGCCGCGGTGAAGGCGGCGAGGGCCATGGTGGCGAGGCTGGCGAGGTCTGCGACCAAGGCGGGCTCCGGATTAACCCTCGCCTCATGCCACGCCCTGTCGCGCTTGCACAGGCGGCATGGTGGCCGTTTAATACGGGTCCGTAACGAGTTCCCCAAGCGTCAGCGGTTCGCGTCTCCATGGCCGTCGTGTTGCGCCCGTCTCAGGCGATGAAGCTGATGCACGAGGTGTCGCTCGCCCTCGTGCAGGACGGCGAGGCCGACCTGTCGTCGCGCCAGCTCGCCATCCTCCTGACCATCTATCTCGAGCCGCCGCCCCACCATGTGCGCGACCTTGCCCGCAAGCTCGGCGTGACCAAGCCGGTCATCACTCGCGCCCTGGACAGCATGGGAAAGCTCGACCTCGTCTCCCGCCGCCGCGATGAGAACGACCGCCGCGACGTCGTCATCCAGCGCACGGTGGCCGGCGCGCTTGCCGTCGAGCGGCTCGGCGACCTCGTCGCCGCCAAGGCCGCGGCGCTCCCCCCGTGAGCCGTTAACGGCTTCGTGCTACGAGGCGCCATGACCTTCACGCTGCCGCCCGGCCTCGACCGCCGCCTGACGCCCGCCCGTGCCGACCTCGCCGCCGCGCACCTGCGCGGGCAGGTGGACAGCGCCCGTTTCGTCGAGGGACGGCCGATGCGCACCGGCTTTCCGGTGGTGCCGCTGGCGCCCTCGCGGCTGATGAATGCCGCCCGCGACACCGAGTTCCTGCTCGGCGAGGAGGTCACCATCTTCGACGAGGATGGCGGCTTCGTCTTCGTCCAGTCCGACCGGGACGGCTATGTCGGCTATGCGGTGGCGGGCGCCTTCCGCCCGCGGGCCAAGCCCGCGACGCACCGCGTGGCGGTGATGCGGACCCATCTTTATCCCGGCCCCAGCATCAAGCTGCCGCCGACCTTTGTCCTTCACCGCAACAGCCTGCTCACCATCGAGCGCTTCACCGACGCCTTTGCCGTGACCGACACGGGCGCCCACGTGATCGCCGCGCACCTGAAGCCGGTCGCCGAGGTGGAGCCGGACTTTGTCGCCGTCGCCGAGGACTATCTCGGCTCGCCCTATCTGTGGGCCGGACGCACGAGTTTCGGGCTGGACTGCTCGGGCCTCGTCCAGACCGCCTTCGAGGCCTGCGGCATCGCCGTGCCGCGCGACACCGACATGCAGGAGAAGGCGATCGGCGAGCCCGTCGCCTTCGACGGCGACGTCACCGTCCTCCGCCGCGGCGACCTCATCTTCTGGAAGGGCCATGTCGGCATCGTCTCGGGACCGGACGAACTCCTCCACGCCAACGGCCACCACATGATGGTCGTGAAGGAACCGCTCTCCGGCGCCATCGCGCGGATCCGCGAGAAATCCTATGGCGAGGTCACCAGCGTCAGGCGGCCGGCTGCTTAAGCGCAGACGGGTTTGTCGCAGTCGCGGACGGCGGCGACGATCCGCTCCATGGTCGGGCGGCCGGGCCAGCCGATGACGGCGGTGCCGGCGATGAGCCAAGAGGGCGTCGCGGCGAGATTGGTGGCATTGGCAAGGCGGACAGCGTCGGCGATCACGCGGCCGGTCTCGGGCCGGTCGGCGACCTCCTCGACCTGACCTCGGTCGAGGCCGAGGTCCGCGGCGAGCGCCAGGGCCCGCCGTCCGTCGAAGACGCCACGCATCGCCATCGAGGCGGCGTGGAAGGCACGGGCCTTGTCCTCGCCGCCGAGCTGCTTCACCGCATATTCCACCCGCGCCGCCTGGACCGAGGGCAGGCCAAGGCTGGGGGCGTTGACGAGCGAGACGGCAAGATCCCGGTCGCGCTCGGTCATGCGCTTCACGTCCATCGCGGCGCGGCGGCAGAAGCTGCAGTTGGAATCATAGACCTCGATCAGCGTCAGGTCGGCCTCGCGCGCGCCGAGCAGCACGGCATTGTCGAGCGCCATGATCTCGGTCTGCAGCTCGACGGGAACGCGGAAGTTCTGCACCTCGCGGCCGTCGGGGCCGGCGATCGGATACCAGGCGTCCTGGGCGCCCGCGCCGCGGTTGAACGCGGGCACGACGAGGCCGGAAAGGCCGGCGAGCAGGGCGGTGCGGCGCGAGAGGGTCATGCGGCGTTCCGAAAAGAAAAGCGGCCGCACCATCGTGGAGCGGCCGCCTTCAGGACAATCAAGCCTGCGTGAGGGCGTCAGGCCGCCTTCACCGTTTCGATGAAGCGGGCGACCTCGCGCTGCAGCACCTCGCTGTCGCGGGAGAGCGAGCGGGCGGCGCTCAGCACCTGGCTCGAAGCGGAGCCGGTCTCGGCCGCGCCGGCATTGACGCTGGCGATGTTGCTGGCGACCTCGGCGGTGCCCTGCGCCGCCTCCTGGACGTTGCGGGAGATTTCCTGGGTCGCGGCGCCCTGCTGCTCGACCGCAGCGGCGATGGCGGCTGCGACGCCGGAGATGCGGTCGATGGTCGTGCCGATCTCCTTGATGGCGACCACCGAGTCCTGCGTCGCGGCCTGCATGGCGCCGATCTGGGCGCCGATCTCCTCGGTCGCCTTCGCCGTCTGGGTGGCGAGCTGCTTCACCTCCGAGGCGACGACGGCGAAGCCCTTGCCGGCCTCGCCGGCGCGGGCAGCCTCGATCGTGGCGTTCAGCGCCAGCAGGTTGGTCTGCTCGGCGATGGCGGTGATGAGCTTCACCACGTCGCCGATGCGGGAGGCGGCCTGAGTCAGCTGGGCGATGCGCTGGTCGGCCTTCTCGGCCTGCTGCACCGCTTCCGCCGACATGCGGCTCGACTCGGCGACCTGGCGGCCGATCTCGTGCACCGAACTCGCCATCTCCTCGGCTGCGCCGGCGACCGACTGGACATTGGCGGAGGCCTCCTCGGAGGCCGAGGCGACGACCACCGACTGGGCCTGGGTGTTCTCGGCGGTGCGCGAAAGCAGGGTGGCGGCCGATTCAAGCTCGCCCGAGGCCCGCGAGACCGTCTCGACCACGCCGCCGACGGCGGCCTGGAAGCTGTCGGCGAGCTGCAGCATGGCGGCGCGGCGATCGGCGGCGGCGCGGGCCTCCATGGCGCCCTGCTCGGAGCGCAGGCGCTCGGCCTCGATCATGTTGTCGCGGAAGGTCTGCATGGCGCCGGCCAGCGCCCCGATCTCGTCGCGGCGGGAGACGAAGCGGCTCTCGACGCTGGTGTCGCCATTGGCGAGACGCAGCATCGAATCCTTGATCTCGGTGAGCGGCCCGACGACGCGGCGCGCCATCAGGACGAGGGCGGCGACGGCGAAGGTCAGGGCGAGGGCGAGGGCGCCGAGCTGCAGCATCAGGCTGCGGAAGGCGGTGTCGCGGACGTTCCGCGAATGGCTGCCGGCAACATCGAGGGCGGCGTCGGCGGCGGCGAGGATCGTGCCGAGCTTCGGCACCGCCATCAGCGACCACTGGTTGGCCGTGAAGGCCGGCTGCTGCTTGGTGATCAGCGCGTTCAGCGTGGCGAGCCGGACCTTGGCGAATTCCGCCTCGAGGAAGCCGGAGCGGGCCTTCTGCATGGCCTCGGCGAAGCTCGGCGGCAGGCTGAGGCCGCCGGCGATCGCCTCGACGGAGGCCCAGGACGTCTCCATGCGGGTGACCAGCGTGGTGTAGCCGACGAGCGGGTTCTCCGGCAGCGGCAGCCCCGCGAGCGGGTTCGAGATGAAGACCGACACGTCGCCGGCGGCCTGGCGGGCGTTCCAGGCGTGCTGCTTGATCTCCATGAGCTGGTCGATCAGCGGATCGTCCAGCTTGATCAGGCGGGTGAGGTCGGTGGACAGGCGGTCGAGGAGGTTGATGGCGCCGTCGGTGAGGGTGAAGAACTCCTCGGCGATGCCGGCGCGGCGCTGCGGCCGTGGCTGCGCCATGGCGCGGGCCGTTTCCTCGTGCATCTCGGTCAGGCGCTTGATGGTGCGGTCAAGCTCGGAGACCGCCGCGGCGGCGCCGGGATAGTCGATGGTGCGCAGCGTCGCGAGCGCCGAGCGCAGGGCCGGCATCTCGGCCTCGCGGTGCGGAGCGATGGTCCGCGGCACCGTCGGGTGCACCTCGTCCAGCATCAGGGCGCGGCGGGAATTGGAGCGGTCGACGCGCAGATTGTGCAGCGCCGTGAACATGTGGGTGGTCGTTTCGACCACGGTCGCGGTCTTGTCCGCCTTGCGGTAGCGGTTCCAGGAGTCCCACGCGCCCATGGCGAACTGGCTGATCAATGCCAAGGCGAAGATCGACACAACGGCCTTTACCAGGCCGCTGACGGTAAGACGGTTCAGCACGTGGACACTCCGGAGCCTTCGCAGATGCGATACAACCCTCGGCTGTCGGCGTAAAAAAAGCGCTAAAGGCCTCCCGTCGCGGCGCGAAAAAGCCAGCTGCGACGGCACCTTACGCTTGGTAACGTGACGTCAATAGCCGTGGGCGGGGTCGACGATGTTGACGAGGTCGCCGCCCGCCATGTGGGTCCGGATCTGCTGGGCGACATAGGCGGCAATAGCCGGCGGCGAGGAGATCGCCGAGTTGTGCGGCGTCACCGTCACCTTCGGATGGGTCCAAAGCGGGCTGTCCGCGGGCAGGGGTTCGGTCTGGAAGACATCGAGCACGGCCGCGCCGAGCTGCCCCGAGTCGAGGGCGGCGAGGATGTCAGCCTCGTTCTGCAGGCCGCCGCGGCCGACATTGATGAGGACCGGCCCGCCAATGGCCTCGGCCTTCGGCATCCTGGCGAAGAGCTTGGCGTCGAGGATGCCCGCCGTGTCGGGGGTGAGCGGCATCATCGCGACGAGGATGTCGGATCCGGCCACGATGGCATCGAGGCCGTCGGCGCCATGATGCATCTCCACGCCCTCGACCGCCTTGGGACGGCGGCTCCAGCCGGCCACCTGGAAGCCCATGGTGCGCAGCTTCATGGCGGAGTCCTGGCCGAGCACGCCCATGCCGAGGAGGCCGACGCGGATGTCGCTCGCCTGCGGCTGGTCGCGCAGGTCGATCCACTGCTTCTCGCGCTGGAAGCCGTCATAGACGCGCACCCGGCGCAGGGCCATGAGGCAGTGCATGACGACATATTCCGACATGCGCGTCGTGAGGTCGGGATCGACGACGCGGACCACCGGCACGCCCTCGGGCAGCCGCTTGTCCTTGAACAGGTGATCGACGCCGGCGCCGAGCGAGAAGATGGCGTCGAGCAGCGGCAGGTCGGCAAAGGTGCCCTCGGGCTGCTTCCAGGCGGCGCCATAGCGAACGGCGCGGCGGTCGAAGATCTCGCCGGGGAGGACGACCTTCCAGCCGGGCAGGACAGCCTGGAAACGTTCACGCCAGGGTTCGGGGTCCCAGGAGCCGATACCGAGAAGCAGGGTGGTCACGTCTATGCTCTTTCGCTGGAGACTGGCGCGAGGTCGAAGGCGGCTGCGAACAGCGCCTTGGTGTAGTCGTTCTCGGGCGCCTTGAACACGCGTTCAGCGGGACCCTGCTCCACGACCTTGCCGCCCTTCATGACGATGATGTCGTCGGCCAGCGCCGAGACCACCTTCAGGTCGTGGGAAATGAACAGGTAGGTCAGGTTCCGCTTGGCCTGCAGGTCGCGCAGCAGGTCGACGATCTGCGCCTGGACGATGCGGTCGAGGGCGGAGGTCGGTTCGTCCAGCAGCACGAAGCTCGGCTCGAGGATCATGGCGCGGGCAATGGCGATGCGCTGGCGCTGGCCGCCGGAAAACTCATGCGGATAGCGATGGCGCGTCTCGGGATCGAGGCCGACATCGCTGAGCGCCGCGATCACCCGCGCGTCGCGCTCCTCCTCGGTGAGACCGGGATGGTGGATGGCCAGGCCCTCGGCGACGATCTCCGCCACCGACATGCGCGGCGACAGCGAGCCATAGGGGTCCTGGAAGACCACCTGCATCTGCCGTCGGTTCGGCCGCATGGCCTTGAAGCCGAGGCCCTGGATCGGCCGGCCCATGAAGACGATGGGCCCTTCGGAGGAGATGAGACGAAGGAGGGCAAGGCCGAGCGTCGTCTTGCCGGAGCCGGACTCGCCGACGATGCCGAGCGTGTGGCCCTCGCGGACCGCCACTGAGATGCCGTCCACCGCCTTGATGTGGCCGACCGTCCGGCGGAGCAGGCCGCGCTTCACCGGGAACCAGACCCTGAGATCGTCGGCCTGCATGATGACGGGTGCGGCGGGATCGGCGGCGCGCGTCTCGCGCCGCGGTTCGGCCGCCATGAGGGCGATGGTGTAGGGATCCTGCGGGCGCTCGAAGATGTCCACCACCGGACCCTGTTCGACGATGCGGCCATGGCGCATGACGCAGACGCGGTCGGCGAAGCGGCGGACGATGCCGAGGTCATGGGTGATGAAGAGGATCGCCATGCCGAGTTCGCGCTGGAGATCCTTGAGCAGCGCGAGGATCTGCGCCTGCACGGTCACGTCGAGGGCGGTGGTCGGCTCGTCGGCGATGAGCAGGTCCGGCTCGTTGGCGAGCGCCATGGCGATCATGACGCGCTGGCGCTGTCCCCCCGAGAGCTGGTGCGGATAGGCGTCGAGCCGGCCCTCCGGGTCGGCAATGCCGACGCGGCCGAGCCAGTCCACCGCCTTGGCTCTTGCGGCTTCGGCGGAGAGGCCGCGGTGGAGGATCAGCGGTTCGGCGACCTGCTGCCCGATCGTGTGCAGCGGGTTCAACGAGGTCATCGGCTCCTGGAAGATGATGCTCACCGCATTGCCGCGCACCTTGCGGATGGCGGCATCGTCGGCGGCGATCAGGTCCTCGCCCTTGAAGAGAATGCGGCCCGAGGGGTGCGAGGCGGCCGGGTAGGGCAGAAGCTTCATCACCGAAAGGGCGGAGACGGATTTGCCCGAACCGCTCTCACCCACGATGGCGAGGGTCTCGCCCCGGTGGATGTCGAAGGAGATGCGGTCAACGGCGAGGCTCTCGCGTCCGCCCTGGCGGAAGGCGACGGAGAGGTCCTGGACGGAGAGGAGGGGGGTGTCGGCGGTCATGGAATGGCCGTCAGGAAGCGTTGCAGGTCGGACGGCATGTCGGGATTGAGATAGCTGAGTTGCGGCACCACGGCGAGGCGCGCGTCCGACGACACGAACCAGTCGCAATCGTGGATGGCCGCCGTCGCGAGATGGATCGCGTCCGGCGATTTGAGCGAGGGGTGATGTGCCCTCAGTTCGGCTGCCCGCCTGAGCGTCGGCCTTTCGATCTCGTGGCAGGTCAGCGCCGCGGTCTCGCCCGCGAAGAAACGGTCATAGACGTCCACTAGCGCGTCGTCCCCATTGCGGAGCGGGTGGACAAGGACCTCGCTCCAGGTCAACCAGCTCGTCCTGGCCGTCAGTCGTCCGGTATCGACCAGGTCCCATAGCCGCTCATGGGCAGAGTTCTGCCCGTGGTGGCTTTCCACCAGGCGAATAATGAAATTGGCGTCGAGGTAGATGCTGATCGCCACTCAGATCGGTCCGCCGTCGCGAATGCGCCGCACACGCTCCACGGCTTCCTCGGTCGATTGCACGCGCTTGAAGGTGAGCTTGTCGGTCATCGCCCGGATCCGCTGCGAGGCGGTGAGCACCTCCTGCACGATCTCGACGGGGCGCGAGGGGTCCAGTCCATCCCGCAGATGCGGCGGCAGGTCTGCCACGGACACGATCTTGCGGACAACCTCGTTCATGGCCCAATCCTACCACAGCGTCAGGCGAAGGTCTTGCGGGGGTCGAAGGCGTCGCGGACCGCTTCGCCCACGAAGATGAGCAGCGAGAGCATCACCGCCACCGTGCAGAAGCCGGTCAGCGCCAGCCAGGGCGCCTGCAGGTTCGACTTGCCCTGCTGCAGCAACTCACCGAGCGAGGGCGAGCCGACGGGCAGGCCGAAACCGAGGAAATCCAGAGCCGTCAGCGTCATCACGCTGCCCGAGAGCACGAAGGGCATGAAGGTGATGGTCGCCACCATGGCGTTGGGCAGGAGATGCCGGCGCATGATGGTGCCCGACGAGACGCCGAGTGCCCGCGCGGCATTGACGTATTCGAAGTTGCGGGCGCGCAGGAACTCGGCGCGCACGACGCTCACCAGCGTCACCCAGGAAAAGAGCAGCAGGATGCCGAGCAGGACGAAGAAGCTCGGCGCCAGCACCGAGGAGATGATGAGCAGCAGGTAGAGCGAGGGGATCGCCGTCCAGATCTCGATGAAGCGCTGGAACAGGAGGTCCGTCCAGCCGCCGAAATAGCCCTGCACCGCGCCCGCGGCGATGCCGATCACCGAGGAGATCAGCGTCAGCGCGAGGCCGAAGAGCACGGAGATGCGGAAGCCGTAGATGACGCGGGCGAGCACGTCGCGGCCCTGGTCGTCGGTGCCGAGCCAGTTCCAGTTGCCCATCTCGCAATAGCTGGAGCCGTGGGGCCGCTCGCCGCGGGGCTTGGCGAGCGCCGCCGTGCAATCGGGCAGGCGCTGGCGCTGCGACCAGGTGGGGGCGGAGGGGAAGGGCGTGACGGGATCCTTCACCGTCGAGGAATAGCTGTGGCGGATCAGGGGCCAGATCACGGTCGCGCCCTTCTCGGCGAAATGATCGAGCAGGAAGGGGTCCTTGTAGTCGGCCGGCGTCTCGAACTCGCCGCCGAGTTGGCGCTCGGAATAGGCCTTCACCGCGGGGAAGAAGGACTGGCCCTCAAGGCGGATATAGAGCGGCCGGTCATTGGCGATGAACTCGGCGAAGAGGGTGAGGGTGAAGAGTGCGAGGAAGATCCTCAGGCTCCACAGCCCCCGCCTGTTGGCGCGAAAATTGGCGAGGCGGCGCTGGTTCAGCGGCGACAGGCGCGGTCGCGGCGGGGCCGCTTCGGAGGTGCGCAGGGCGACATCGCTCATGGCTCAGACCTCCCGCGCCTCGAAGTCGATGCGCGGATCGACCCAGGTGTACATGAGGTCGGAGATGAGGTTCACCACCAGGCCGACGAGCGAGAAGATGAAGAGGGTGGCGAAGACGACGGGATAGTCGCGGTTGAGCACGCTCTCGAAGCCGAGGAGGCCGAGGCCGTCGAGGGAAAAGATCGTCTCGATCAGCAGCGATCCCGTGAAGAAGGCATGGACGAAGGCGCCGGGGAAGCCGGCGATGACGATCAGCATGGCGTTGCGGAAGACGTGGCCATAGAGCACCTGGGTCTCGTCCAGGCCCTTGGCGCGGGCGGTCATGACGTACTGCTTGCGGATCTCGTCGAGGAACGAGTTCTTCGTGAGCAGGGTCATCGTCGCGAAGGCGCCCAGCGCCATGGCGGTGATCGGCAAAGCGAGGTGCCAGAGATAGTCGAGGACCTTCTGCCCGAGGCTCATCTCCGACCAGTTGTCCGACCACAGGCCGCGCAAGGGGAACCAGTCGAGGAAGGAGCCGCCGGCGAACAGCACGATGAGCAGGATGGCGAAGAGGAAGCCGGGGATTGCATAGCCGACGACGATGACGGCGGAGGTCCAGACGTCGAAGCGCGAGCCGTCCTTCATCGCCTTGCGGATGCCGAGCGGGATGGAGACGAGGTAGGTCAGCAGCGTCAGCCACAGGCCCAGCGAGATGGAGACCGGCAGCTTCTCGCGGATCAGCTGCAGCACCGAGACATCGCGGAAATAGCTCTTGCCGAAGTCGAAGCGGGCATAGTTCCAGATCATCAGCAGGAAGCGCTCATGCGCCGGCTTGTCGAAGCCGAACTGCTTTTCCAGCTGGGCGATGAACTGCGGATCGAGCCCTTGCGCGCCGCGATAGGACGAGTTGGCCGCCTCCACCGCGCCGGCCTGGGCGGCATCCGCTCCGCCGCCGGAGACGCGCTGCGTCGCCGAGACATCGTTGCCGGTGAGCTGGGCGATGACGCGCTCCACCGGCCCGCCGGGGGCGAACTGCACCACCAGGAAGGAGATCAGCATGATGCCGAGGATGGTCGGCACCATCAGCAGGATGCGCCGGATGATGTAGGTCAGCATGGCGGCAGACTCGTGTGTGGCGAGTCCGCCGTCAATAGCGGGTGCTGTCGCGCCCTCGCGGACTCACCCCACCGCGAGCGTGCCGATGGCCATGGTGACCGCGGCCTGCGTCGGGTCGATCACGGGAATTCCCAGCGCATCCTCCAGGGGCTTCCGGTGCCGCGCCATGCCGGCGCAGCCCATGACGATGGCGCCGGCGCCGTCCAATTCCTTGAGCTCGCGGCCGACGGTGATCATGCGGGCGAGCGTGCCCTCGCCCGAGGCGGTCTCGGCCACCGACATTTCCAGCGGCCGTTCGCCGGCGAGGCGCTCCATCAGGCCCATCTGGCGCAGATAGCGGATGTGGCGGGGAATGGAGCGCGACTTGATGGCGATGACGCCGAAGCGGTCGGCGCGGGCCAGGGCAGTGAGCACGCCGCATTCGGCGATGCCGAAAACGGGGCGGCTCGTCCCCTCGCGGGCGACGAAGAGGCCGGGGTCGGAATAGCAGGCGATGATGAAGGCGTCGGCGTCGTTGGTCGCCTCCACCTTGCGGCGCAGCGGCAGCGTGACGCTTTCCACATGTTCCTGCGTCTCGACACCGAACGGGCCCTCGGTCAGGGTCTCGCAGACGATCTCCGGCCCGTCGGCATAGGTGAGGGGCTTCACCGCCTGGCGCAGGCCCTCGGTGACGGCCTCGTTGGAATTGGGATTGATGACGAGGATACGGGGTCTGCGTGCCATGAGGTACCGTCGCGGGTGAAGCTCGGTCTATTGTCGGGCCTCCATACCCCTGCGTCCAGCCGGAGCACGACATGCCTGCCTCGCCCTTCGACCTCGTCATCCGCGGCGGCACGGTGGGAACCGCCACCGGAAGCTTCACCGCCGATGTCGGCATCCGCGACGGCAAGGTGGCCGCCGTTGGCCTCGGCCTGGGTGAGGGCGCGCGCACGATCGATGCCACGGGCAAGCTGGTGCTCCCCGGCGGCATCGATAGCCATACCCATATCGAGCAGGTCTCGGCGGGCGGGTTGCTCAACGCCGATACGTTCGAGAGCGCCACGACCTCGGCGGCCTTCGGCGGCAATACGACGGTGATTTCCTTTGCCGCGCAGCATCGCGGCAAGGACCTGCGCAAGGTCGTCGACGACTACAGCGTGCTGGCCGAGCGCGGCGCGCTGATCGACTACGCCTTCCACCTCATCGTCGCCAATCCCGACGAGAAGACCATCACCAAGGACCTGCCCGAGCTGATCCGCGAGGGCCACGCCTCCGTGAAGATCTTCATGACCTACGACCTCATCAAGGTCGATGACGAGCCGCTGCTCGACGTGCTGCTCACCGCCCGCGAGAACCGGGCCATGGTCTGCGTCCATGCCGAGAACCACGGCATGATCTCGTGGATGGGCAAGCGCCTCGTCAAGAAGGGCTATGTGGCGCCGAAGTACCACGCCATCAGCCATCCGCGCGGCTCGGAGGCCGAGGCCTTCACCCGGCTCATCGCGCTCTCGGCGCTGATCGACCAGCCGATCATGATCTTCCACGTCTCGACGGCGGAGGGCGCCCAGGTGGTGCGCGACGCGCGGGCCCAGGGGCTGAAGGTCTTCGCCGAGACCTGCCCGCAATATCTCTTCATGACCAAGCACGACCTCGACAAGCCGGGCATGGAGGGCGCGAAGTGGATGTGCTCGCCGCCGCCGCGCGAGGCCGAGGACCAGGACGCGCTGTGGCAGGCGCTTGCCCTCGGCGACCTGCAGACCGTCACCTCCGACCACGCCCCCTATCGCTTCGATGAGACCGGCAAGCTTTCGGCCGGGCCGAACGCCAATTTTAAGACCATTGCCAATGGCCTGCCGGGCCTTGAGGTGCGCCTGCCGCTGCTCTTCGACGCGATGGTGTCGAAAGGCCGGCCGGAATTTGCGGGCCGCGGGCTCGACGCCTTCGTGTCGCTGACCGCGACGCAGCCCGCCTCGATCTACAATCTTCCGGGCAAGGGCCAGATCGCGCCGGGCTATGACGCCGACATCGCGATCTGGGATCCGAAGAAGCAGGTCACCATCACCGACGAACTGATGCACGACCTCACCGGCTACACGCCCTTTGCCGGCCGCAGCGTGACGGGTTGGCCAGAGACGGTGCTGGTGCGCGGCCGCGAGGTGGTCTCCGGCGGCACGCTCGCCGGCAAGCCTGGCGAGGGCCGCTGGCTGAAGCGCACCGGTGGCTGGGCAGCCGAGCCCACGGGCAAGCTGACGGCGGACATGGACCCCAAGCGCAACTTCGGCGCCGAGGTGCTGTGAGGGGGCTCCACGGCTCGCCTGACAAGCGCCCCCTTGCCGCGTCATGCCCGCCCTTGTGGCGGGCATCCACGACTTGACCACTGCCTGTCAGAATTCGTGGATGCCCGGGACAAGCCCGGGCATGACGGACAGGTTGTGCCTTCTGGAGATGAGCTGCGACGAGGATCGCATCGCCGTCACCCCACCCTTGCCGGCCCCGCCTCCGCCCGCCACATTGGCTGCATGACCCAGACCACCGACAATCCCTTCTTCCGCCCCTGGACCACCCCCTTCGGCATCGCGCCCTTCGGCGACATCCGCATCGAGGACTACCGCCCCGCCTTCGAGCGGGCGCTGGCGGACCAGCGTGCCGAGATCGATGCCATCACCGCCAATTCTGAGACGCCGACCTTCGCCAACACGATCGACGCGCTGGAGACGAGCGGCCATGCGCTCGACCGGCTCTGCGGCGTGTTCTTCAACCTTGCGGGCTCGGATGCGACTGATGCCATCCAGGCGATCCAGCGCGAGATGGCGCCGGTCCTCGCCCAGCATGGCAACGCCATCACCCTCGACCACCGGCTCTTCGCCCGGGTGAAGGCGCTGTACGACCAGCGGGACAGCCTCACCCTCACCGGCGAGCAGAAGCGGGTGCTGGAGAAGACCTACAAGAACTTCGTGCGCGGCGGCGCGGCGCTCGATGAGGCCGGCAAGGTGGAGATGCGCCGCATCACCGAGCGGCTCGCGACGCTGGGCACCGCCTTCTCGCAGAACGTGCTCAAGGACGAATCCACCTGGACGCTCGATCTCGCCGAGGCCGATGTCACCGGGCTTCCTGATTTCCTGAAGAATGCGCTCGCGCAGGCCGCAAAGGATCGCGGCCGTGAGGGCTATGTGATGACGCTCGGCCGTTCCATGGTCGAGCCCTTCCTGACCCTCTCCCCCCGCCGCGACCTGCGCGAGACCATCTTCAAGGCCTGGGTGAAGCGCGGCGAGATGGGCGGTGAGAGCGACAACACCGCCATCGTCGCCGAGACCATCAAGCTGCGCGTCGAGCGCGCGAAGCTGCTGGGCTATCCGACCTTCGCCGCGTTCAAGCTCGACGAGACCATGGCGAAGACGCCTGAGGCCGTCCGCGCTCTTCTTGAGAAGGTCTGGAGCCGCGCCGTGGTGCGGGCCGGCGAAGAGCGGCTGGCGCTGGCCGAGGTCGCGCGCGAGGAGGGCATGAACGAGCCTATCCAGCCCTGGGACTGGCGCTACTATGCCGAGAAGGTGCGCCAGCGCCGCTATGCGATCGATGAGGCGGCGCTGAAGCCTTACTTCCAGCTCGACCGTATGATCGAGGCCGCCTTCGACGTTGCGACCCGGCTCTTCGGCGTCACCTTCCGCCGCCGCGAGGACGTGCCCGTCTATCACCCGGATGTGCGGGCCTACGAGATGCTGCGCGACGGCACGCCGGTCGGTCTCTTCCTCGGCGACTACTATGCCCGCTCCACCAAGCGCTCCGGCGCCTGGATGAGCGCCTTCCGCAGCCAGGAGAAGCTCTCCGGAGATGTGCTGCCGATCATCGTCAACGTCATGAACTTCGCCAAGCCGCCGGAGGGAAAGCCGGCGCTGCTCTCCTTCGACGATGCGCGGACTCTCTTCCACGAGTTTGGCCACGGCCTGCACGGTCTCCTGTCAAACGTCACCTATCCGCTGCTCTCCGGCACGTCGGTGGCGCGTGACTTCGTGGAATTCCCCTCGCAGCTCTACGAGCACTGGCTGGAGCGGCCGGAGGTGCTCTCGCGCTTTGCCATCCATGCCGAGACGGGCGAGGCCATGCCGCAGGCGCTCATCGACAAGCTCATTGCCGCGCGCACCTTCAACCAGGGCTTCGCGACGGTCGAATATGTCTCCTCGGCGCTGGTCGACCTCGCCTTCCACTCGCTCTCGGACGCCGACGGCATCGACCCCATCGCCTTCGAGGCGGCCGAGTTGAAGCGCATCGGCATGCCCGACGGCCTCGTCATGCGCCACCGCACGCCGCATTTCGCCCATGTCTTCTCGGGCGACGGCTATTCGGCCGGCTATTACAGCTACATGTGGTCGGAGGTGCTGGACGCCGACGGCTTCGCCGCCTTCGAGGAGACGGGCGATCCCTTCGATCCGAAGCTCGCCCAGCGGCTCGGCGCCTTCGTCTATTCGGCCGGCAACAGCCGCGACCCCATGGAGGCCTATGTGGCCTTCCGTGGCCGCGAGCCCGATCCGGAAGCCCTGCTGGTGAAGCGGGGGCTGGCGACGGCGGCCTGAGCCGCCGTCCGCGTCACTGCCGCATCTCGACCGGCGTGCCGAGCGGGGCGTTCCAGCCGGCCGCCGTCTGGCGGATCCAGGCGACATAGTCGCGCAGCGGCACATAGACCGGCGAGGAGGTGCACTCCCGTCCGGGATCGGTGGTGCCGCCCTTGAGCACACCGACCACCAGGAACCCGCGGCCGGAACGGCGATAGACCGGCCCGCCGGAATCGCCGACGCACATGCCGGGACGCTGCTGGGCGTCCTCGCCGGTGAGGCCGGCGAAGCCGCGCCCGGGCACGCTGGGGCTGGCGGTGCGCATCAGCGCCTCGCGCAGCACGCCGTCGCGGGCGCGCGAGCGCTCGGTCGAGCCGAAGCCGGCGATGAGCAGTTCCTCGCCGGAGCCGCTGCCAAACCAGCCGACGCCCCAGGAGCCCGAGGGCAGCCCGGCCGGCCGGGTGTCCGAGCCGAAGGGACGGGCGACCTGGATCAGGCCGACATCGTCCGAGGCGAAGCCGTGGTTGGGGTCGAAGCCCGGATGGGCGGCGGTGCGCGTCACCGCCACGTTCTGGCGGCGGAAGGAGCGGTCGAGATAGCGGACGCGGTAGCGGCCGCGCGCCGAGACGCAATGGGCGGCGGTGAGCACGAGGTCGGGCCCGACAATGGCGCCGGTGCAGATGCCCTCGGGCGTCTCGATGAGGACGGTTGAGCGGCGGGTACCGTTGGGATCGCGGGCGGGCTCGCCGCGCATCACCGCCTGGGCCTCGCCGAGGCCGGTGAGCGGCAGGAGGAGGGCGGCCGTGAGAGCCGCTGCCGCGAGGCGCCGCGGGGCCACCGGCCCGTCGCCGCGTCGTGTCATGAACCTCTTCGCCATGGAAGCCATCGTCATGAACAACCTCGCTCGATCCCGTCGTCCGACCGCGCCCCCCACACGTCCGGCCTTGCAAGACATCCAGCAGAACGCCGGGTGTCCCGGCTGTCAATCGCCACGGTGGGCCGCGCGCAGGTTTTTCGCGCCACCATCGAACCTCCCCCCTTTGGCCGAGGGCTGCTTGCGACTTTCGGCGCCCGGGCAAGTGATTTTCAGGCAATCGACCCGCGCGGCCTTGTCTTGAGCCCTCCAAGGCGCGACAATTCGCCCGATCGGCGCGATAGAATGCCGACGACAGAGGAAACGGGGGCGGGGCGTGGACACCGCAATGGCTACCTATCGGATCGTCATCGCCGACGATCATCCGCTGTTCCGCGGCGCCTTGCGCGAAGCGGTCTCTGGCCTGCCGCATGCCATGACCATCGCCGAGGCTGGCAGCTTTGCCACCATGTCGGAGATCGTGGGGGCCGACCCGGAGGTCGACCTCGTGCTGCTCGATCTGGCCATGCCGGGCGTGAAGGGCTTCTCCGGCCTGATGTATCTGCGCGCCCAGCATCCGGGCGTGCCGGTGGTGATCGTCTCGGCCACCGAGGACCCGGACGTCATCCGCCGCTGCTTCGAGTTCGGCGCCTCGGGCTTCATCCGCAAGACGCTCGGCATCGACGAGATGCGCCAGGCCATCCAGGTCGTGCTCGACGGCGGCAGCTACGTGCCGCCGGACATCGACCTGTCGCAGAGCCGGGATTCGGAGAGCGCCAAGCTTGCCGCGCGGCTCGCCAGCCTGACGCCGCAGCAGGTGCGGGTGCTGATGATGCTGTCGGAGGGACTGCTCAACAAGCAGATCGCCTATGAACTCTCCGTCTCCGAGGCGACGGTGAAGGCCCATGTCTCGGCGATCCTGACCAAGCTCGGCGTCGACAGCCGCACCCAGGCGGTCATCGCCGCCTCCAAGATCGCCGCCGACGGCTGGCCGGGGCAGGCGCTGAACGGGTGAGGGTGGCTCCCGCGTCTCGCCGATCATGGCGATTTCGCGGATGTCGCCATCCGTCGATCATCAGAGCAGGGGTCGCCAGACGCGCGATTGCCAAGACCAGACAGCCCTTCGCACAATGTGGCGGCTCCGGCGATGCCGGTAGCCCACGACATGAACGACGGGAGGATATGATGGCTGGTCTCCACTCCAGACGCGATACGCTGTCCCTTGGTCTCGGCCTTGGCGCCGCGCTCACCTTGCCGCAGGGACTGGCACTCGCCCGTGCACCCAAGGCCACTGGCCAGGCGCCCTACTACTATCGCTTCCCCTTCGGCGAGGCTCAGGTAACCGTCGTCTCCGATGGCCCGTTGCCACTCGGCGATCCGGGCGAGACGTTTCTCGGCGTGTCAAAGGAGGAGATCCGCGGGATGCTGTCCCGCAACTTTCTCGATCCCGCGAGCGTCACCCTCGAGCAGAACATCCCGGTCGTGAATTTCGGCGAACGGCTGGTCCTGTTCGATACCGGCATGGGCACATCGCAAGCCTTCGGCCCGACAACGGGCCGCCTGACCAAGTCGCTGGAGGAAGCGGGGATACGCCCGGCCGACATCGACGCGATCTGCTGTTCGCACGCCCACATCGACCATGTCGGGGGCATCGTCGGCGCTGATGGCAAGCCGCTCTTTCCCAATGCGGAGGTCTGGCTTGCGCAAGCGGATTTCGATTTCTGGACCGACGAGGGAAAACTCGGCACGCCGCTCAAGGCCTTCGTCGAGCACGCCCGCAAGAACCTGCTGCCGGTCCGCGACCGCATCAAGTTCTTCCGCGACCAGCAGGAGTTCCTGCCGGGAGTCCAGGCGATCGCCGCCCCCGGTCACACCGTCGGGCACACGGTCTTCATGATCGCCTCAGGCGGCAAGCAGTTCTGCTTCATGGGCGACCTGACCCATCACCAGGTGCTGCTGCTGGAGCGGCCGCTGATGGAATTCGCCTATGACAGCGATCCGAAGCAGTCGGCTCAGACACGGGTGCGGCTCCTCACCATGCTCGCCGAGAAGCAACTGCCGGTGATGTCCTATCACTTCCCCTGGCCCGGCTTCGGCCACGTGGCAAAAGCCGGCGACGGCTTCCGCTATTTCGCGGAGCCGATGCGGATGCTCGGCTAAGGACAGAGGGGCGGTGGCGCATCGCCGCCGCCCGACGTCCTCACAGCTGCGGCGCCCGGAACGTGTTGCAGGCGGAGATCTGGCCGCTGCGCAGCCCCGTCATGAACCAGCGCTGGCGCTGGGCCGAGCTGCCGTGGGTGAAGCTGTCGGGCACCACATAGCCCTGCGAGCGGCGCTGCAGCATGTCGTCGCCGATGGCGGCGGCTGTCTGCATGGCGGCGCGGACGTCTGCCTCCTCCAGGCGGATCTGCTGCTGGGTGTGGAAGGCCCAGACGCCGGCGAAACAGTCGGCCTGGAGTTCGACGCGCACCTGCAGGGCATTCGACTCCGCTTCGCTGCTGGCGGCGCGCTGGGCCTGCTGCACCCGCGGTAGCACGCCCATCAGGTTCTGCACGTGATGGCCGACCTCGTGGGCGACGACATAGGCATAGGCGAAGCGGCAGGCGGTGTCGGGGCCGGAGCAGCCGCGGAAGCGGGTCTGCAACTCCTGGAAGAAGGAGGTGTCGAGATAGACCTTCTTGTCGTTGGGGCAATAGAACGGCCCCATCTCCGACTGCGCCGCGCCGCAGCCCGAGCGGGTTCGGGCGTTAAACATGACGAGGCCCGGCGCCTGGTAGCGGCGGCCGGCCTCCTGGAAAATCTTCTGCCAGGCATCCTCGGTGGAGCCGAGGATGGCGGCGACAAAATCGCCCATCTGGTCGGCGGGCCGGCCCTGGCGCTGCGGCGCCTGCTGCTCGATCTGCCGCTGGCTGCCCCGGGTCACGGCGTCATAGCCACCGATGAGGATCGCAGGGTTGATGCCGGTCACATAGGAGATGAGGCCGACGATGATCATGCCGCCGATGCCGATGCCGGCGGGGCCTCCCGGAACCGCACCGCCCCCGCCCCCGCGGCGGTCCTCGATGTTCTCCGAACGGCGCAGATCTTCCCAACGCATGGCACGAAACTCCCTGCCTCCGGCGATCATGACGCCGCGTCACGACAGGTGCAACTCCCGGGCGGGACGCTGGTTTCACACCTCGTTCACCTTTCGCGGGACGCCAAGTTTACCTTTCGGTGACAGAAAAAACCGCAGTTGTCGCCAGTAACTTAAGCATACATTTACCGTGCCGGCTCCAGTCTCGCCTGGCGTTGCGACACCTTAGTTTTGCGTATCGAGTGCCGCCTCATGCCGACGACGAACGGAACTGCCCGATCTGGTGCTCGCGTACGGGCCGTCCGTTCGCCGTCGCTCGTCCCCGACCAGGGGATGGGTCTTGCCGGCCGCATCATCCTCGGCGATTGCATCGCCGCGATGGAGTCCCTGCCGCCGGCCTCGGTGGATCTGGTCTTCGCCGATCCGCCGTACAATCTCCAGCTCCAGGGCGAGCTCCACCGGCCGGACGACAGCCGGGTCGACGCCGTCAACGATGACTGGGACCAGTTCGAGAGCTTCGCCGCCTATGACGCCTTCACCCGCGCCTGGCTCAGCGCCGCGCGGCGCGTCCTGAAGCCGGACGGCTCGCTCTGGGTCATCGGCTCCTACCACAACATTTTCCGCGTCGGCACGGCGCTGCAGGATCTCGGCTTCTGGGTCCTCAACGACGTCATCTGGCGCAAAGCGAACCCGATGCCGAATTTCCGCGGCCGGCGCTTCACCAATGCCCATGAGACGCTGATCTGGGCCTCCCGCGAGGCCAAGGCCCGCTACACCTTCAACTACGAGGCGCTCAAGGCCGGCAACGAGGATGTCCAGGTCCGCTCGGACTGGTTCCTGCCGCTCTGCACCGGCGAGGAGCGCCTCAAGGACGATACGGGCCGCAAGGTCCATCCGACCCAGAAGCCGGAGGCGCTCCTGGCGCGCGTCCTCCTTGCGTCCTCCAAGCCCGGGGACGTCGTCCTCGATCCGTTCTTCGGCTCCGGTACGACCGGGGCCGTTGCCAAGCGCCTCGGCCGCCGGTTCATCGGGATCGAACGCGATCCCGCCTATGCGAGAGCGGCCGAGGCGCGCATTCTTTCCGTGGAGCCGCTGGAGGAGGCCTCGCTGGCTGCCTTCACCACCGCCCGCGAGGCGCCGCGCGTCGCCTTCGCGTCCCTCATCGAGCGTGGCATGATCTCGCCGGGCACGGTGCTGACCGACGAGAAGGGTCGCTACCAGGCGATCGTGCGGGCCGACGGCGCGCTGGTGGCCGGTCCCCAGGTCGGCTCGATCCACAAGATCGGCGCGCTGGTGCAGGGCGCCCAGGCCTGCAACGGCTGGACCTTCTGGCACGTCAACGACAATGGCCGCCTGTCGCCGATCGACGCGCTGCGCGCCCGCATCCGCGAGGAGATGGGCGTCGCCTGACGCTTCTCCCGCGTCGTCGCCGCAGCGCGACATGACGTCGATCAAGGTTGCAGCCTATAAGTCCTGCTAGCTGGCGATGGTCGCGTCGCGAAAGGCTGGCGATGAAGCTGCGCTCCTGGATCATTCTCCTCGTCGGTCTCGCCGCCGCGGGCGGCGCGCTGTGGTGGCGCTACGGTCGCGGGCCGGAGGTGCAGCTGCAGGCGGTCGGCCGCGGCACGGCGGCCGAGATCGTCTATGCGACGGGCGTGGTCGAGCCGGTGCGCTGGGCCAAGATGGCCTCCATGGCGCGGGAGCGCATCGTCGAGCATTGCGCCTGCGAGGGCCGCGCGGTGAAGGAGGGCGACATGCTCGCCCGCCTCGACGACCGCGAGGTGCGCGCCAATCTCGCGGAGCAACAGGCTCGCCAGGCGCTGGCCCAGCGCGAGGTCGACCGGGTGAGCCAGCTGCTGCAGCGCGGCGTCGCCACCCAGCAGGCCTATGACAAGGCCATCGCCGATCTTGCCCAGATCCGCGCCCTCATCGCCGCCACGACGGAGCGGCTCGGCAATTACCAGATCCTCGCGCCGCGCGCCGGCATCGTGCTGCGGCAGGACGGCGAGGTCGGCGAGATCGCCGATGTCGGCCAGATCCTCTTCCGGGTCGGCGACCCGCGGCCGCTGCAGGTCACCGCCGACGTCGCCGAGGAGGACATCCCGCGCGTGCGGGTGGGGCAGGCGGTGCTCTTGCGCACCGACGCCTTCAAGGACCGGGCGCTCGAGGGCCAGGTGCATGACATCACGCCGATGGGCGACACGACGACCAAGACCTTCCGCATCCGCATCGCGCTGCCCGACGACACGCCGCTGCATTTCGGCATGTCGGTGGAGGCGAACATCATCGCGCGCGAGGCGAGGAACGTGCTGCTGGTGCCGAACGAGGCCGTGGTGGGCGGCGCCGTCTTCACGGTGGTGAACGGGCGGATCGCCCGCAAGCCGGTGGAGGCGGGCATCCGCGGCACCCGGTTGACCGAGATCCGCTCGGGACTCGGCGAGGGCGAGCGCATCGCCGTTCCCGCCGAGGCGCGCTGGCGCGGCGGCGAACATGTGCGCGTCGCGCCGTGAACCTTGTCCTCGACATCGCCTGGACGCATATCGCCGCCCGCCTCCGGCAGACGGTGGTGGCGGTGGCGGGCGTCGCCATCGGCGTCGGTTTCTCCATCATGATGGCGGCGCTGATGCAGGGCTCGCAGGAGGATTTCGTCCGCACCCTCGTCAACGCCATGCCGCATGTGTCGATCAACGACGAGCGGCGCGAACCGCCGCGCCAGCCGGCCGAGGAAGCCTTCGACGCGGCGCAGATCCGCGGGCTGACGCCGGCAACGCGCCGGCGCGGGATCAACAACCCCATCGCCACCATTGCCGCGCTGGAGAGCTGGGTGCCCGGCGCGGTGACGCCCTCGGTCCAGGCCCGCGGCATCCTGCGCTACGGCGGCAAGGACGTCGCCTCGGTCATCGTCGGCATCGACCCGCAGCGCGAGCCGCGCGTCTCGCAGCTCGTCACCCAGATGAAGCAGGGCTCCATGCCCGCGCTCTACCGCGCCACCAATGCCATCATCCTCGGCGATCGCCTCGCCGAGAAGCTCGGCGCCCGCATCGGCTCGAACATCTCGATGTCCGCCGGCACCGGCAAGGTGATGACCGGCCAGGTCGTCGGCATCTTCCGCTCCGGCGTGCGCACGGTGGACGAGGGCACGTCCTATGTCCTCATCAAGACCGCGCAGGTGCTGGCCGAGCAGACCGGCCTCATCAATGAGATCCGCATCCGCCTGAATGACCCCATGGCCTCGCGCGCCGTGGCGGACCGCATCATCGCCGATACCGGGCTCAAGACCGTGTCCTGGCAGGAGGCCAACGAGGACCTCATGTCCGCCTTCGTCATCCGCAACATCATCATGTACACGGTGGTCGGCGCGATCCTGCTGGTGGCCTCCTTCGGCACCTACAACATCATCTCGACCATCACCTTCGAGAAGAGCCGCGACATCGCCATCATGAAGTCGCTGGGCCTCAGCCAGTCGACGGTCCGGCGCATCTTCATCCTCGAGGGCCTCGCCATCGGCCTTGCCGGCGCGCTCGGCGGCGCGGTGCTCGGCTTCGCGCTGACCCAGGCCATGCTGACGGTGGAGATCCGCACCGGCTTCACCGATTCCACCCACCTGCCGCTCGTGGTGGCGCCGCTGCACTACCTCATCGCCGGCGGGGTGGCGCTCGCCTCCTCGGCCATCGCCGGCTATTTCCCCGCCCGCAAGGCGGCGCGCCTCCACCCCGTCGAGATCATCCGGGGGGCGACATGAGCCGCACCATCATCGAGGCGCGCAAGGCGACCCGCATCCTCGAGGGCATCGTGCCGGTGACGCTGGTCGCTGACATCGACCTTGCCATCGGCGAGCGCGAGTTCGTCGCCATCACCGGCCCCTCGGGCTCCGGCAAGTCGAGCCTGCTCTACCTCCTCGGCCTCCTCGACGTGCCGACCTCCGGCGCCGTGCTGGTCGAGGGCCGCGACACCACCGATTTCGACGACACCGAACGGGCCGCGGCGCGGCTCGCCACGCTCGGCTTCATCTTCCAGTTCCACTTCCTGCTGCCGGAATTCACCACGACGCAGAACGTCATGCTGCCGATGCGGGCTCTCGGCAAACTGTCGATGCGGGAGATGAAGGAGCGGGCCGAGGGACTGCTCGCCTCGCTCGGGCTGGGCGATCATCTCGCCAAGCGCCCGGACCAGCTCTCCGGCGGCCAGCGCCAGCGCGTGGCGGTGGCCCGGGCGCTCGCCAATGACCCGCCGGTGATCCTCGCCGACGAGCCGACGGGGAGCCTCGATTCCAAGTCCTCGGAGCAGGTGTTCCAGATCCTGCGCGATCTCGTCGACAGGGATGGGCGCACCGTGGTCGCCGTCACCCATGCCATGGAACTTGCCGACCGCATGGACCGGCGCGTTCACCTCGTCGACGGGCGCATCGTCTCGGATGTGAGGCAGGCGCCCGCCGCAGGTGTTCCGGCGACGGGCGCTTGAGGCCTCAGCGGTAGAGCACGCTCGGCAGCCAGAGGGCGATGCCGGGGAAGGTGTAGACCACCACCATGCAGGCGACGACGATGACGATGAACGGCATCACGCCCGAGAAGATCTGGTTGATCGTCACGTGCGGCGGCGCCACGCCCTTCAGGTAGAAGGGCGCCATGGCCACGGGGGGCGACAGGAACGACGTCTGGATGTTCAGGGCGATGAGGATGCCGAAGAACAGCGGGTCGATCTTGAACGTCTCCAGGAGCGGCAGGAAGATCGGCACGAAGATCACGATGATCTCGGTCCATTCCAGCGGCCAGCCCAGCACGAAGATGATCACCTGCGCCAGGATCATGAACATGGTCGGCGACAGGTTCAGCATGGCCACGAAGGCCTTGATCGGCTCGTGACCGCCGAGGATGGCGAAGATCGACGAGAAGATGAAGGAGCCGACGAAGAGCCAGCAGACCATGGCCGAGGTGCGGGCGGTGAGGAACACCGATTCCTTCAGCTTGTCGAAGCTGATGGATTTGTAGGCCGCCGCCAGGATCACCGAGCCGAGGGCGCCGACCGCCGCCGCTTCCGTCGGCGTCGCGATGCCGAAGAAGATGGCGCCGAGCACCGAGAGGATCAGCATGGTCAGCGGGAAGAAGCTGCGGGCCAGTTCCTTAAACACCGCCTTGCCGAGGATCAGCAGCAGCACGAAGCCGATGGCGCCGGCGCCGAGGATGACGTGGGGCAGCTTGTCGGGGACCGAATAGTCGATCTCGCGCAGCGGCATGCCGGCCGGCGTCGTCAGGATGCGGATCATGTTGAGCATCCACTCGAGGCCGTAGATGACCGCATAGGCCACCGGGACCGTCAGCAACACGATGACCACGTACTTCACCAGGGACATCTTGTCCTTGTCGAAGTCGAAGCCGAGCGGCATCCGCTGTTCCTTCGGCAGCTTGGGCGCCAGCGACGGGTTCAGCATGCAGCGGATGATCACATAGACCATGTAGAGGCTGGCGAGCAGCAGGCCCGGCAGGAAGGCGCCGGCATAGAGCTTCGGCACCGAGACGCCGGCTGTGGCGCCGTAGAGGATGAGCATGACGCTCGGCGGGATGAGGATGCCAAGGCAGCCGCCGGCGCAGACCACGCCCGCCGAGAGCTTCTCGTCATAGCCGGCGCGCAACATGGCCGGGAAGGCGAGAAGGCCCATCAGCGTCACCACCGCGCCGACGATGCCGGTGGCCGTGGCGAAGATGGTGCAGGTGACGAGGGTGGTGACGGCGAGCGAGCCGGGCAGGCCGCCGATGGCGAGCTGCACCGAGTTGAACAGCCTGTCGAGGATGTTCGCCCGCTCGATGATGTAGCCCATGAAGATGAAGAGCGGGATGGCGACCAGCACGTCGTTGGTCATCACCGAATAGGTGCGCTGGACCACGAGGGCGAAGACGATGTCGCCCTGGGCCATGTAGCCGAACATCACGCCAAGGGCCATCAGCGTGAAGGCGATGGGGAAGCCGAGCATGATGAAGACGACGAACAGGACGAGCATCAGCACGCCCAGTTCGGGATTTCCGATGGTGAGACCGAACATCAGGCGGCTCCCTTTGCCTTGGCCGCCTCGGCCTGTTCCAGAATGATCTTCTCGGTTTCCTCCACGTCGTGGAGGCGCTGCGGCCACTCGCCGGTGCGCAGGCAGAGCACGCAGCGCACCACTTCCGACGCGCCCTGGATCACCATGAGCCCGCCGACCAGCGGAATGAGCGACTTGAACGGGAAGACGTAAGGCCCGTTCGGCGAGTTCGCCGAGCGCTCGAAGATGAACCAGGAGAAGTTCGCGAAGGTGAAGCCGGCGTAGCAGATCGCGAGGATGCCGGGGAAGAAGAAGACGAAATAGAGGACGAGGTCGAGCCGCGCCTGGGTGACCGGCTTCCACTCGCGATAGAGGAAGTCACCGCGCACATGGCCGTTGCGGGCGAGCGCATAGGGGCCGGCCAGCAGGAAGAGCACGCCGTAGAGCATGTAGCTCACGTCGAAGGCCCAACTCGTCGGCGACTGCAGGATGTAGCGGGCGAAGACCTCGTAGCAGATGGCCAACGTCAGGGCGACGATGGCCCAGGCTCCGGCCTTGCCGATGAAGGTCGAGACCTCGTCGACCGACAGGAGCAGCGCCATCAGGCGGTCCTTGGTCGTGCGGCGGAACATCACCACGAGGATGGCGGCGATGGTCAACGCATAGGCGCCGAGCAGCAGCGAGAGAAACAGCGGATTTGGCGCCATGTGAAATGTCCAGGCACGTCACGACAAAGGCGGCCGTAGCCGCCGTGAAACATGAGAAGGCGGCGGGGGTACCGCCGCCTTCCCGTGTCGGATGGGATCAGGAGCCGCCGAAGAAGTGCGTGTAGGACATCTCACGCGACGGCGTGTTGATCCGCTCGTAGCCGACGGTGCGCTGGGCCCAGGCACGCTGGCTGTCGATGACCTTCTTGAAGAAGGGGTTCTCGGCCGACAGGCGGGCGACGACCTTGTCCCAGGCCTCGAGCTGCGCCTTGAGGATCGAGTCCGGCGTCTTGATGACGTTGACGCCACGGGCGCGCAGGGCGGCGAGGTCCTTGGAGTAGCGGTCGAGCGCCTTCCAGTACATGTCGGAGGAGGCGGACTCGGCGGCGAACTTGATGATCGCCTTCTGCTCGGCGCTCATCGCGTCGAACTTGCTCTTGTTGAAGATCACCTCGAAGGCCTCGGCCGACTGGTGATAGCTCTGCAGCATGTAGGTCTTAGAGACGTCCGGGAAGCCGAGGATCGAGTCCGAGGTCGGGTTGTTGAACTCGGCGCCGTCGATCAGGCCGCGCTCCAGCGCCGGGACGATCTCACCGCCGGCGAGGATGGTGACGGCGGAGCCGAGCTCGTTGAAGAGGTCGGCGGCAAGGCCCACGGTGCGGTACTTCAGGCCGCGCAGGTCGCTGGCCTGGGTCAGCTCGCGCTTGAACCAGCCGAGCGGCTGGCAGGGCATCGGGCCGGTGAGGAAGCCGACGACGTTGACGCGGGTGATCTGGGTCAGCAGCTCGTTGTAGAGGTCGTAGCCGCCGCCATAGTTCATCCAGGCGAGGAAGTTGTGGGCGTCCCAGCCATAGGCGGGCGGGGTGCCGAACAGCGAATAGGCCTTGTTCTTGCCGAACCAGTAGGCGGTGACGCCGTGGCCGCCGTCGAGGATGCCGGCATGGACGGCGTCCTGCAGCTGGAAGGCGGGAACGACGGCGCCGGAGGCGAGCACCTCAAGGCGCAGGCGGCCGCCGGACAGGGCGTTCACGCGCGCGGCGTAGTCGTTGCAGAATTCGTGGAAGATGTCGCGCTGCGGCCAGGTCGACTGGAAGCGCAGGGTCATGGTCTGCGCGTTCGACACGGCCGGGGCGGCCACGGTGGCCGCGGCGGTGGCGCCGGCGAGGGCAAGAAAGCGACGGCGATCGGACTTCGGCTGAGCCGAAGCTGTTCCTTCTGTCATGGACGTCTCCTCTGGCGACGGGGGCAGGCCCGTTCAGGCTCATTGTCGCTGCGATCTACAGTGGATCACGTACCCCGAAGGTCAAGGGGAGGAGATGCCGCAGGGGCGCTGAATCTGTGCCTTCCGGGCACAGGACTTGTGCAGTTTCGTTACGGAAAGGGTTTGCGCGTTCACTTGGGTGACGCTGAGTCAGGGTCGGAATAAACGAAAAGGGGCGCCTCGCGGCGCCCCTTCCGTGACTGAGACTGGTTGGCTGGATCAGAAGTCCATGCCGCCCGCGCGCCGGGCTTGCCCGGCTCGCGCCACTTGAAGGCATGGGGCGGGCCAAACGAAAAGGGGCGCCTCGCGGCGCCCCTTCCGTAGTCACGAAGCCTGGTGGCTGGATCAGAAGTCCATGCCGCCCATGCCACCGCCCGGCATGGCCGGAGCGGGCGAGTCCTTCTTCGGGGTCTCGGCGATCATGGCACCGGTGGTGATGAGCAGCGAGGACACCGAAGCGGCGTTCTGCAGGGCGGTGCGGACGACCTTCATCGGGTCGACGATGCCGGCCTCGAACATGTCCACGTACTCTTCGGTCTGGGCGTTGAAGCCGAAGGTGGCGGACTTGCTCTCCAGCACCTTGCCGACAACGATCGAGCCCTCGACACCGGCGTTCTCGGCGATCTGGCGGATCGGAGCCTCGATGGCCTTCAGGACGATGTTGATGCCAGCCTGGACGTCGGCATTGTCCGACTTCAGCTTGGCGACAGCGACCTTGGCACGCAGGAGGGCGATGCCACCACCGGGGACGATGCCCTCGAGGACGGCAGCGCGGGTCGCGTTGAGAGCGTCATCAACGCGGTCCTTCTTCTCCTTCACCTCGACCTCGGTCGAGCCGCCGACCTTGATCACGGCGACGCCACCGGCGAGCTTCGCCAGGCGCTCCTGGAGCTTCTCGCGGTCGTAGTCCGAGGTCGTCTCCTCGATCTGCGCCTTGATCTGGCCGATGCGGGCCTCGATGTCCTTCTTCTTGCCGGCGCCGTCGACGACCGTGGTCTTCTCCTTCTCGATCAGCACCTTCTTGGCGCGGCCGAGCATGGCGAGGGTCACGTTCTCCAGCTTGATGCCGAGGTCTTCGGAGATGACCTGGCCACCGGTGAGGATGGCGATGTCCTCCAGCATGGCCTTGCGGCGATCGCCGAAGCCCGGAGCCTTCACGGCGGCAACCTTGAGGCCGCCACGCAGCTTGTTGACGACGAGGGTCGCGAGAGCCTCACCCTCGACGTCCTCGGCGACGATGATCAGCGGCTTGCCGGTCTGCACCACGGCCTCGAGGACCGGGAGCATCGCCTGGAGGCCGGCGAGCTTCTTCTCGTGGATGAGGATGTAGGCGTCCTCGAGATCCGCGATCATCTTGTCGGCGTTGGTGATGAAGTAGGGCGAGAGGTAGCCGCGGTCGAACTGCATGCCCTCGACGATGTCCACCTCGGTGTCCAGCGACTTGGCTTCCTCGACGGTGATGACACCCTCGTTGCCGACCTTCTGCATGGCGTTGGCGATCATCTCGCCGATCAGAGCGTCGCCGTTGGCGGAGATGGTGCCGACCTGGGCAACCTCGGCCGAGGACTTCACCTTCTTGGCCGACTTCTCGAGGGCCTTCACGACCTCGAGCACGGCGATGTCGACGCCACGCTTCAGGTCCATCGGGTTCATGCCGGCGGCAACGAACTTGGCGCCTTCCTTCACGATGGCCTGGGCGAGCACGGTGGCGGTGGTGGTGCCGTCGCCGCCGAGGTCGTTGGTCTTGGAGGCGACCTCACGGACCATCTGGGCGCCCATGTTCTCGAACTTGTCGGCAAGCTCGATCTCCTTGGCGACGGTGACGCCGTCCTTGGTGATGCGCGGGGCGCCGAAGCTCTTCTCGATGACGACGTTGCGACCCTTCGGGCCCAGCGTGACCTTCACGGCCTCAGCGAGGATGTCGACGCCGCGCAGCATCTTCTCGCGCGCGTCCTGGCCGAATTTCACGTCCTTGGCAGCCATTGTGGCTTACTCCTGTCGGAATGGATGGAATGGGGTGGCGGAGGAGCGGTGCGGCTTACTTGCCGATCACGCCCATGATGTCGCTCTCCTTCATGATGAGGAGGTCGACACCGTCGATCTTGACCTCGGTGCCGGACCACTTGCCGAACAGCACCTTGTCGCCCTTCTTCACGTCGAGCGGGACGAGCTTGCCGGCCTCGTCGCGGCCGCCCGGGCCAACCGCCAGGATTTCACCCTCCTGCGGCTTCTCCTTGGCGGTGTCCGGGATGATGATGCCACCCTTGGTCTTCTCTTCGCTCTCGAGGCGACGGACGACCACGCGGTCGTGCAGCGGACGGAACTTCATGGATCAGGTCCCTGGCAGTGCGGCTCTTGGGCCGCTGGAAATCGATACGACCCCGGGGGCCGTTGCTGTTAGCACTCAACCGAAGTGACTGCTAACGGCTGGCGCAGGAGATAATCGGCCGCCCGGAGAGAGTCAAGAATTGGCGCCGGCATGGTAAACGGCGGCGGGCTCCCCATATCGCCTTGACGCGCCCGCCATTGCACCGGATCGTGACACCATGACGTCACCGACCATCCCCTCGGCCGAAACGGCGCCGCCCGCCGCCGGCGGGCTGCCCGATCCCGCGACCCTGCAGCGCATCGGTCGCTCCTGCATCTGCTACCAGACGCGGATGACGGCCCATGCGGTGACGCGCGCCTATAACCGGGCGCTCGCGCCGCTCGGGCTCGAGGTGACGCAGTTCAACATCCTCATCTGCCTTGCGGGGGCCAGCAGCAACTCGGTCACCGCGCTGTCCGAGGCTCTCGCCCTCGACCGCACCACGATGACGCGCAACCTCAAGCGCCTCGAACAGGCCGGCCTCGTCGGCATGACCTCCGGCCAGGGCCGCGCCGTCCGTCCGGCCCTGACCGAGGCGGGCGGGGCGCTGCTCGCCGCCGCGGTCCCGCTGTGGGAGGCCGCCCATGGGCGGATGGAGGCGGCCGTCGGCGAGGAGGTCTGGACCCGGACCCGCGAGGGCCTCCGTGCCATCCGCCGCAGCGTTAAGACCTGCCCGCTCTGAGCGGTAGCGGGGTGTTAAGGCTCCCGGGCTTCGGCCCGGCCGTCCTCGCCCTGCCGGGACGCGTTTCGTTCAAATCGTTCGAGTTTATTTAGATTCGCGGCGCTACCAGCACACGGTGACGGAGGTGTCATGGTGAGGCCGGCCCCCAGCGTTGAGACGACCGAGCGACGGATCGCCGCGGACGCGGTTGCGACCGCCGATCTCGCCGGCCGCGTCCGGGCCGCGCAGATCCACGCCGTCACGCGCTTCGCGCCGCTCACCATGCTCGCCAACCTCATCAATGCAGGCGTGGTGCTGTGGGTCGTCACCGGCGACACGCATATTGGCCTTGTCGGCGGCTGGGCGGCTGCGGTGGTGCTCATGGTAGCCGCCACCACCCTCGGCTGGCTGCGCACGAGGGGCCGGCAACCCCGCTCGACCGCCTCGCCGCGCGCCATCCGCCACGCCACCGTCCATGCCGCGCTGCTGGCCATGCTCTGGGCGGCGGTGCCGCTCCTGTGGTTTGGCCGCCTGCCCATCGAGGACCAGCTGGTCATCGCCTGCCTGATGACCGGCATGATCTGCGCCGGCGGGTTTGCGCTGTCGACGGTGGCGCCCGCCGCCCATGTCTATGTCGGCATCCTCACCCTCGGCTCGGTGCTCGGCCTCCTCCAATCCGACAACAGCTTCGTCGGCGCGCTGGTGGCGCTGATCGTCGCCTATTCCCTCATCGTCGTTCAGAGCGTGTCGGGCTATTCGCGGCTCTTCGCCGAACGCTTCGTCGCCGAGGCGCGGCTCAAGGATCGCGGCGAGATCATCGAGCTCCTGCTCAACGATTTCGAGGAAAACGCCTCCGACTGGCTGTTCGAAACCGGTCCTGACTTCGCCATCACCAGCCATTCGCCGCGTTTCGCCGTGGCCGCGGGCCTTGCCGGGCAGTCCCTTGTCGGCCGCCGCATCGCGGATCTGCTGGCGCCCGAGGGCCGGGAGGCGCTGGCGCAGCGCCTGGCCGCCGCCGAGCCCTTCCGCGACATGGAGGTGCGGGTCGAGACGCCGGATGGTCCGCGCTGGTGGTCCCTGACGGCCAAGCCGGTGCTCGCCGATGACGGCCGGCCGGGGTCCTGGCGCGGCGTCGGGTCCGATGTCTCGGACCGGCGGCTCGCCGGCGACAAGGTCGCGTGGATGGCCAGGACCGATCTGCTCACCGGCCTGCCGAACCGCACCCATTTCCGCGATCTCGCCGCCGCCAAGCTCGCCCAGGCGCGTGCCGAGGACAGCGGCTTCGCCATCGGCTTCCTCGACCTCGACCATTTCAAGAGCATCAACGACACGCTGGGCCACCCCGTCGGCGACGCCCTGCTCACCGCCGTCTCCCACGACCTGTCGCAACTGGCCGGGCCCGACGTGGTCTTCGGCCGTGTCGGCGGCGACGAGTTCGGCCTGATCGTCACCCGCTTTTCCGACCGGCAGGCGGTCTTCGCCCTCGCCGACGCGGTCATCGCCGCAGTCAGCCGGTCGCGCTCCATCGATGGGGCGCGGCTGACGGTCGGCACCAGCGTCGGCCTGGCCTTCGGCACGACGGAGACGATCGACGACCTCATCCGCAACGCCGATCTTGCCCTCTATCGCGCCAAGGACCAGGGGCGCGGCAAGTCGATGGTCTTCGACGATGCGATGCATCGGGAGGCCGAGGAGCGCCGCCGCCTGCAGGAAGACCTGCGCACGGCGTTGGACGATGGCGAATTGCGCCTCGTCTACCAGCCGATCGTCGATCTCGACCATGGCGGGGTGATCGCCTTCGAGGCGCTGATGCGCTGGCAGCATCCCGAGCGCGGCCTGCTGTCGCCGGGCCTGTTCATTCCCATCGCGGAGGAGAGCGGCCTCATCGACGCCATCGGCGGATGGGCGCTGCGGCAGGCCTGTCGCGACGCCGCGGACTGGCCGCGCCATCTCGGCGTCGCCGTCAACCTGTCACCGGCCCAGTTCGGCCAGGCGGGGGTGCTCGCCCATGTGACCCATGCCCTGGCGGAGAGCCATCTCGCCCCCCATCGGCTGGAACTGGAGATCACCGAGGCGCTGTTCATGGCGCGGCATGGCAATAACGAGCGTTTCCTGAACGACCTTCACGCCCTCGGCGTGCGGCTGGCCCTCGATGATTTCGGCACGGGCTTCTCCTCGCTCGGCTATCTCACGCGCTTCCCGATCCAGAAGCTGAAGATCGACCGGTCCTTCGTCCACGGCCGGGCGGACGATGATGGTCGCCGCGCCGTGGTCGAGGCCATTGTCGGCATTGCCCATAGCCTCGGCCTCGTCACGACGGCCGAGGGGATCGAAACGGCGGAAGACCTCGCCTGGGTCACCGCGCTCGGCTGCAGCCAGGGCCAGGGCTACCATGTCGCCGAGCCGATGCCCGCCGCAGCCATCCCGGCCTTCCTCGCCGATTTCCAGCCTGCCTCCCGGGTGGCCTGCCCGGCCCTCTGACCTTCGGCGCGTTGACCGCTGAGTGCGTGCCTCCTATCGTGCATATACACGAAAGAGGAGCCCCCGATGTCCATCCGCTACGGCGTTGTTCCCACGGCCGAGGCCACCAGCGTCGACGGGATCGACTTCCTGCGCGCCATGCTGGACCAGCGCCACCCGGCGCCGCCCATCGCCCAGTCGATGGGCTTCATCCTCACCGAGGTCGAGCCGGGGAGGGCGGTGTTCGAGGGCACGCCGACGGCGGCCTTCTTCAATCCGCTCGGCACGGTCCATGGCGGCTGGACCGCGACGATCCTCGATTCCGCGCTCGGCTGCTGCGTCCACACGCTCATCAAGGCGGGGCAGGGCTACACGACGGTCGAGATGAAGGTGAACTATGTCCGCGCCCTGATGCCCGAGACGGGCCCCGTGCGCTGCGAGGGCACGGTCATCCATGCCGGCAGCCGCATCGCGACGTCGGAAGCGCGTCTCGTCGACGGCAAGGGACGGCTCATCGCCCACGGCACCGAAACCTGCATGATCTTCGAGGCGCGGGTTCCGGCCGGGGGCTGAGACGTCGCCGCTGCCGCTGCACGACGCTTCCGTCATGCCCGGGCTTGTCCCGGGCATCCACGACTTCCCTTGATCGCGCGGAGTTCAAGTCGTGGATGCCCGCCACAGGGGCGGGCATGACGCGGTGGGGGCGGCGCGCCCTCAGCGCCGCATGGCCATGAGGCAGGCGAGGATGATGAGCGCCGCGCCCGCGAAGGTGGTCCAGGCCGGCACTTCCGCGAAGACGAGGTAGCCGAGCCCCGCGCTCCAGACGAGCGCGGTATATTCCAGCACGCCGAGCGGCCCGGCATTGGCGTGCTTGAAAGCCCAGGCCATGCAGAGGTGCCCGGCGAGGCCGAAAGCGCCGATGCCGAGGAAAATCACCCAGGACCTCAGCTCCGGCGCCTCCCAGACCGCATAGGCGAAGGGCGCGATGATCAGCAGCGGAAAGAGGTTCTGGAACAGGATGATGAGGCCGAAGGGATCGGTCTGCGCGCGCTTTCTCAGCAGCACGAGGTTCGCCGCATAGGTCAGCGCCGAGGCCACGGCAGCGGCGATGCCGAGGACCCGGACCAGGTCGAATTCCCCACCGCCGACCTTGCCGGCGACGATCACCGCCATGCCGATGAAGCCGACGAGGATGGCGACGAGTACGGCGCGCTGGATCGCCTCCTTCAGGATCAGCGAGGCGAGCAGCGCCAGGAACAGCGGCGACAGGAAGGACAGCGTGATCGCCTCGGCCAGCGGCAGCACGGCGAGGGCATAGAAGAACAGGAAGGCGGTGATGGTGACCAGCACCCCGCGCAGCAGATGGGCGCGCAGCATCGGCGCGGTCGGCGCGGAGGGGCGCGTCCACAGGAAGAAGGCGATGGCCCAGGGCATGCCGCAGGCGTAGCGCATCAGCACGATCTGCGCCGTCGGGTGGGCGGTCGCCACACCCTTGATCATGGCGTCCATGACCGAGAGAAGGAAGATGCCGAGCCCCGCCACGAGGAAGGGGGCATAGCGGTGCTGGGCGAAGGTCATGCGATCCAGAGGGCGCGAAGCGCGTCGACGAGGAGTTTCGTGCCGGCGAGCCCGACGAGGACGTAGCACAGGGTGAAGAGGCGCTCGCGCGGCAGCCGGTCATGGAGCCAGCGGCCGATCAGAACGCCGAAGGGTACGATGGGGGCGAGGACCAGCGCCTTGACGAAGACGGCGGGCTCGTCGAGCCCCGAATAGACGTAGCCCGGCAGCTTCACGAGGTTGCCGATGGTGAAGATGATCACCGTGGTGGCGGCGAACTCGGTCTTGGTGAGGCCGCGGCGCAGCAGGTAGAGCGCCATGGGCGGCCCCCCGGCATGGGCGACATAGGTGGTGAAGCCGGCACCCGCGCCGGCGAGGGCGGCGAAGCCCGGCATGACCGGAATTGTCGCGGCCGTCGCGCCGCGCCTGGCGAAATGGTGGATCGTGAAGGCGAGGGTGATGAGCGCGATGACAAGCGCCACCCAGCGGCGGTCGACCCATTCGAAGGTGAGGAAGCCGAGGAAGAGGCCGGCAAGGAAGCCCGGCATGATCCAGGTGAGGTCCGGCTTCGACCAGGCGGTGCGCGGGAAGGAGCCGAGCGCGAAGAAATCCATGAAGGCGACCAGCAGCGCCGTGACGATGGCGGCCTGGATCGGATCCATCACCAGCGCCAGCAGCGGGATCCCGAGGAGGGCGAGGCCGCCGCCGAAGGCGCCCTTGCCCAGGGCCATGAGAAAGGTCGCCACTGCGCCCACGGCGTAGAAGCTCCAGTCGGCAGGAAGGGCGGCGGTCAGGGATGCGAGGGTCACGGGTCTCGGCTCGGGGGCGCGCCGGTCTAGCCCAGCGGGCCGCTCTCGCCTAGGGCGAGACAGGCAGTGCCCTCCCGCAAAGACAGAGGAGCCGCCGCGGGGCACGCGACGGCTGGTCTCCTGGAAGAAAGAGGAGCCGCCGCGGGGCACGCGACGGCTCCAGGGGGTCCAGCGACGCGAGCGAGGGGACGGCGGGTCGCTGGACGGATGGGAGGTCAGTCTCACATGCAGGGCACGGAGCGCGGCAGCGCGGCGTCGACATCCGGCACCAGTGACGGGCCGGTGACGGCGCGGGCGAAGCGCCGCCGGCCTTCGCGCTCGGCAACCCGGGCGGCGAGCGCCGTGGTCGGATCGCCGAAATAGCCCGTGGCCGAGGCATCGCGCAGGTCGGAGCGCGTCAGGCCGAGATCGGACAGGGTGCGGTCATCCATCTCGCAGAGTTCGGCATAGCCGCGGCGCGCCTCGTTCCACGTACGGAGCGACTTGGCCTGATTGCGGACCACGGCGACCACCGACAGGACGGCGGAAGAAAGCGTGACAGCGAACATCGGCATGGGGGTCTCTCCTACGGTTCGGACGCGGCACGCCTGTCCCGACGCCCGCACCGGAGGGTGCGAGCGGCCGGGGATCTCACCCGGGCCGCGGGGTCATGTGCCGATGAAGGCATCATGCCATTGGCCGATTGATCATTGAAGCGAATGTTTTTAATGTAGGTCATCAGAATTGATGATGCGACCGTCCGAGGGGGATACCGGTGGCCGTCCTGCTTGATATCGACCAGCTGCGCACATTCATGGCCATAGCCGACACGGGCAGCTTCACCCGCGCCGCCGACGTGGTCTTCAAGACGCAGTCCGCCGTCTCCATGCAGATGAAGCGGCTGGAGGAGCGCATCGGCAAGCCGCTCTTCGAGCGCGACGGCCGCGCCTCGCGCCTCACGGAGGATGGCGAGCGGCTGCTCGACTATGCCCGCCGCATCGTGAAGCTCAACATGGAGGCCGTCTCCGCCTTCGCGACCGCCGAGCTCACCGGCCGCGTCCGCCTCGGCGTGCCTGACGATTATGCTGACCGCTACCTCCCTGAGATCCTCGCCCGCTTCTCGCGCTCCAACCCGCGGGCGGAGGTGACGGTCATCTGCGAGCCGTCATCCATGCTTGCCGAGCGCATCCAGTCGAACGAGCTCGACATCGCCATCATCACCCACACGCCGCAGAAGGGCCCGGCGCTGGTCTTCCGCCGCGAGCAGCTGCTGTGGGTCGGCTCGGCGCGCTCCTCCGTCCATTGCGACGACCCCATCCCGCTCGCCGTCGGGCGCCCGACCTGCGACTGGCGCCGCGCCGCGACCGAGCGGCTGGAGGCGGCGGGCCGCGCCTATCGCATCCTCTATGCGAGCTGGAATGCGGCGGCGGTCGGCGCTGCGGTGATGGCAGGCCTCGCCGTGTCCGTTCTGCCGGAATCGGCGCTGCGGCCGGGGATGCGGGTGTTGCAGCCGACGGACGGCTTCCCGGCGCTGCCCTCGGTCAGCGTCGCGCTGCTGCGCAATCCGCACGAGATGTCCCAGCTCGCCGAGGCGCTCGCCGACCACGTCGTGTCGAGCCTCGACAACCTGACGGAGCATGCCCAGGCGGCGGAGTGACGCCGGTTCGGCGCGGCTCCGACAGCCGGATGGAACACGCCCTCATCGCGTCATGGTCGGGCTTGTCCCGGCCATCCACGACTTGAACACTGGTCCTCGAAGAGAATTCGTGGATGCCCGGCACAAGGCCGGGCATGACGGTCGGTGGTTCTTGTGCTCCGTGGTGACAACACCACCCGTCACCCCCGGCCGAGCGCAGCGAGGGGAAGGGGGTCCAGGAGCCAAGGCTAAGACCCTCTGGTCCAAAGGATCGCGGTAGCGCCCTCCGGTTAAGCGCCGCCGCCCTGGATCCCCTTCCCCTCGCTGCGCTCGGCCGGGGATGACGGTGAGAGGTTCGGGAGAGAGGCCGGCCGGGGATGACGACGAGAGGTGCGAGAGAGGCAGGCCGGGCGTGACGGACGGAGGCTCAGGCGCGTCCCACCCCAACGGCCGCGCCGCCCGTCGCCTCAATAGGCCTGTTCTTCAAACACCCGGTCGATCTGGCCCTGCCACGGCCCGAGATATTTCTCGATCAGCGCCTCGGCCGCGGTGCGGCCCTCGTCGACGATGGCCTGGATGGGGTCGAGATAACGCGTCTCGTCGCAGCCGTTCATGTCGAGCCGGTCGCGGCGGCGCAGGCCCGTCCGGGCGAGGGTGAGCATCTGCCGGGCGAGTTCGTGCACGGTGATGCCGCGGATCTCCGCCTTGAAGCCGAGCTTCGGCACGTCGTCGCGCAGCTTCTGCCGCTCCTCCGCCGTCCAGTCCTTGACGAGGTCGTAGGCCGCATCCAGCACGCCGTCGTCATAGAGCAGGCCGACGAAGAGGGCCGGGAGCGCCACGATGCGCGACAGCGGGCCGGAATCGGCGCCGCGCATCTCCAGGTAGCGCTTCAGCCGCACCTCCGGGAAGATCGTGCCGACATGGTTCACCCAGTCGGAGAGCACGGCGCGCTCGCCGGGCGCGGCGGGGTTCTTTCCCGCCAGCAGGTCGCGGAACGAGGAGCCGGCGACGTCGACATAGGTGTCGCCGCGCTTGATGAAATACATCGGCACGTCGAGGGCGTAGTCGACATAGCGCTCGAATCCCATGCCATCCTCGAAGGCGAAGGGCAGCATGCCGGCGCGCTGGTTGTCGGTGTCCATCCAGACCGCCGAGCGGAAGGACAGGTAGCCGTTGAGCTTGCCTTCGGTGAAGGGCGAATTGGCGAAGATGGCGGTGGCCACCGGCTGCCAGGCGAGCGACACCCGCAGCTTCTTGACCATGTCGGCCTCGGACGAGAAGTCGAGGTTCGCCTGCACCGTCGAGGTCCGGTACATCATGTCGAGGCCGAGCGTGCCGACCTTCGGCATGTAGCGGGTCATGATCTGGTAGCGCGACTTCGGCATGATCGGCGTCTCGGCGCGCGACCATTTCGGGCTCATGCCGAGGCCGAGGAAGCCGATGCCGAGCGGCTCAGCGATTTCCCGGACCTGTGCGAAATGCGCGTGCGCCTCGGCGCAGGTCTGGTGGATCGTGTCGAGCGGCGCGCCCGACAGCTCGAACTGGCCGCCCGGCTCCAGCGAGATGGCGCCGCCGCCGGTGACATCGGCGAGGCCGATGATCTTGCCGTCGTCCTCGATGGGCTCCCAGCCGAGCAGGCCTTCCATGCCCTTCAGCAGCGCCTCGATGCCGCGCGGGCCCTCATAGGGCACCGGGGCGTGGGTATCCCGGTAGAAGCCGAACTTCTCGTGCTCGGTGCCGACGCGGAACCTGTCCTTCGGCTTCACGCCCTTCTCGATCCAGGCGACGAGTTCGTCGCGGGATTCGATGGGCGTCATGTCGACAGTATCGCGAGCCATGCAGGGGTCCTGATGCGGATGCGAAGGCGGGGCGGGAGAAAAGCACGACGGCCCCCGCCTCGGATAGACCCGCACATAGCGATCATCCTGCGGTTTCGGAAGACCAGCCGCCCCATGGCGGCCACCCTGCGGACACAATCCTGTCACCCCGGGCGCGGTTTCACCCCTCAGCCTGGAGGCGTTCGGTCGCTGCCCGGCACCGCCGGCAGCGGTCGCGGCCGTGATATCCTGACCGCCGATTCGACCGGAGGAGCCTCGTCCCCATGAATCCCGTTGTGGTGCGTTCCCCCCTGCCGCTCGCCACCCTGATCCTCTTCAGCTGCCTCGCCGCGGGCCCTGCTGCCGCGCAGACGCAGCAGGTGACGCCGGTACAGCAGGCGCCGGACCGCGTGGCGCCGCCGCCGGTTGGCCCCACCCCCACCGATATCTCCGCCGAGACGCGCCGGGCGCAGGAGGCCGCATCCGCCGGCCGCTCGGTCGAGGCCCTCGACGCGCTGGACGAGGCGGCCATCGCCGTCTCCGAGAAGATGCCGCTCACCATCCGCCGCGCCACCTTCGTGGCCGAGGAGCCGCAGGGCTACGGCGTCTTCAACCCGCGCGATTCCACCAGCTTCGAGGCGAGCCAGCCGCTGCTCGTCTATGCCGAGCTGGCAGGCCAGGGCTGGCGGCGCTCGGGTGACATCTTCCGCACCGACATCGTCCTCGATTTCGAGCTGCGACGGGCGGATGGCCAGTCGCTGGTGGCGCAGCAGGCCTTCAACACCATCGCCACGGCCAGCCGGCGTCGGAACCGCGAGTTCTTTCTCTACGTGACCTATTCCTTCTCCGGCCTCGAGCCCGGCGACTATGTCGTGCGCACGACGGTGCGCGACCGGGTCGGCGCCAAGCAGACCGCCTTCGATCTGGCCTTCGCGGTCCGCCGGTGAGGGCAGCGCTTGTCGTCCTCGCGCTGCTCGCCAGCAGCGGGGCCGGGGCGCAGGACTTCCCCGGTTTCACGCGGGCCGTTGCGGCTGGCGCCCATCCGGCGATGGAGGTGCTGCAGCCCCATCCGGTCAGGCTGCCGGGCTTTCCCACGACACGGATCGAGCTGCGCGCCGGGGATTGCGGGCCGCCATGTCCCGCCGACACGGAGCGGGCGGAGCTTCAGGAGAGCGGGCCGGGCCTCGCGCCGGGTGCGCCAGTTTTCACCGCCCTGTCGCTCTTCATTCCGCGCGGCACGCTGGCGACCCCGGATCTCACCGTCACGCTCGCCCGGCTGATGCAGGGCGAGACGGTCGTGCTCGCCGTCGAATGGCGGCCGGGTGGGCTCTTCGCCACCGGCCCGGCACTCGGCGAGGATCGGCTGATCGTCCCCGAGACCAGCCTCGCGCAGCGCTGGCACGACATCCTCATCGACCAGCTCTGGTCGGCCGGGCCCGACGGGCGCCTGGCGCTCTGGGTCAACGGCCAGCGCGTCGTCCAGCGCACCGGCCCCAATGCCGCGGCGGGTGCGGCGGTCCGGCTCGCCTATGGCCTGTCGCGGCGGCCGGTCTCGGCCTTCACGGCCCGCACGGGCACCCGTCCGCCCACCCAGGTCGTCTATTTCGCCGCCGTACGCCGCGACGCCGACCGCGGGCAGGTCGACATCGACCTGAGGGTGCGCTAGCACACCGGCCTCACATCCTGCCGGAAGAGTTCCATGTCCGAGACCCCGAAGAAGAAGCCCGGCGCGCTCGCCCGCCTGCCGCGCGGCTTCGTCGACCGTGACGCGGCCGAGATCGCCGGCGTCAACGCCATGCTGGACACGATCCGCAAGGTCTATGAGCTCTACGGTTTCGAGGCGGTGGAAACGCCGGCCATCGAGTTCACCGATGCGCTCGGCAAGTTCCTGCCCGACCAGGACCGGCCGAACGAGGGCGTCTTCTCCTTCCAGGACGACGACGAACAGTGGCTGTCGCTCCGCTACGACCTCACCGCACCGCTCGCCCGCTATGTCGCCGAGCACTTCGACGCGCTGCCGAAGCCCTATCGCAGCTATCGCGCCGGCTATGTCTTCCGCAACGAGAAGCCGGGGCCGGGCCGCTTCCGCCAGTTCATGCAGTTCGACGCCGACACGGTGGGCTCCGCCTCGCCGGCGGCGGATGCCGAGATCTGCATGATGGCGGCCGACACGATGGAGCGGCTTGGCATCGCCCGCGGCGACTACGTGGTGAAGGTCAACAACCGCAAGGTTCTCGACGGCGTGCTGGAGGCCATCGGCCTCGGCGGCGAGGAGAATGCCGGCCGCCGTCTGACGGTGCTGCGCGCCATCGATAAGCTCGACAAGTTCGGCCCCGAGGGCGTGAAGCTGCTGCTCGGCGCGGGCCGCAAGGACGAGAGCGGCGACTTCACCAAGGGCGCCGGGCTGGATGATCAGGCGATTGCCCGCGTGCTGGCTTTCACCGCCGCGAAGGGCTCGGACGGCGCCGCGACCATTGCCAATCTGCGCGCTGTCGTCGCCGGCATCGCCCGTGGCGAGGAGGGCGTCGGCGAACTCGCCGACATGGCGACCCTGTTCGATGCAGCCGGCTACGGATCCCGCATCGTCATCGATCCCTCCGTCGTCCGCGGTCTCGAGTACTACACCGGCCCCGTCTACGAGGTGGAACTGACCTTCCCCGTCACCAACGAGGATGGCCAGGTCGTGCGCTTCGGTTCGGTCGCCGGCGGCGGGCGCTATGACGGGCTGGTCGCCCGCTTCCGCGGCGAGGAGGTGCCGGCCACCGGCTTCTCCATCGGCGTGTCGCGCCTCGCGGCGGCGCTGAAGTCGCTCGGCAAGCTCGGCGCCGAGAAGCCGGTCGGCCCCGTCGTCGTCCTCGTCATGGACCGCGACCAGATCGCGGAATATCAGGCGATGGTCTCCGAGCTGCGCGCGGCCGGCATCCGCGCCGAAATGTATCTCGGCTCGTCGGGCATGAAGGCGCAGATGAAATATGCCGACCGGCGCAACGCCCCGGCCGTGATCATCCAGGGCTCGAACGAGCGCGAGGCCGGCGAGGTGATGATCAAGGACCTCGTCGCCGGCGCCGAGGCTGCCAAGACCATCACCGACAATGCCGAATGGCGCGCCGCCCGGCCCGCCCAGTTCGCGGCCAAGCGCGGCGAGCTGGTCGAGAAGATCCGCGAGTTGCTCGCCGGGCGGTGAGGGGGCGGTTTGGCGCCCATCGTCGCGTCTCGTCCCAAGGAATTCGTGGATGCCCGGGACAAGCCCGGGCATGACGGATGGAGGTTCCGGAGACAGCCCGCTTCCGGCGTTTAACTGCCCTTTCCGCGTCATGCCCGGGCTTGTCCCGGGCATCCACGACTTTGGAGCGATCCGGTCCGGAGCCGTGTCAGACAAGATCGTCGTAGAGGTCCCGCCAGTCCGGATTGCTCTCGTGGATCAGCCGCACCTTCCAGGCGCGCGGCCAGCGCTTGATGCTGCGCTCCCGCTGGATGGCATCACGGATGTCATCGTAGCGCTCCATCCAGACCAGCAGCTTCAGTCCGTAGTGTTTGGTGAAGCCCTCATAGGCACCCGTGCGGTGCTCGTGGCCGCGGCGCGCGATGTCGTTCGTCACGCCAGTGTAGAGGACGCCGTCGCGCCGATTGGTGATGATGTAGACCCAGCCGCCGCGCGCCCGCTCCATCGGAGCCTCCGTGACCGCGGCGATTGAAGCAAGTCGTGGATGCCCGGGACAAGCCCGGGCATGACGGGTGGTGGTTCAGGAGACTGACCGCTTCCGGCTTATCGCCGCCCTCTCCGCGTCATGCCCGGGCTTGTGCCGGGCATCCACGACTTCATTCAACAGGCAACAGGCGCAGCTCTCGAACCTGCCGAAACCCTAGCCGACCAGCGTCGCGCTGTCAAGGACAATAATCCTAATCACCCGTCCCGCCGGCCATAGGTCGGCAGCGACCAGTTGCCCCGGATCGCCAGGGCCCGGATGACGAAGGTCGTGGTGAAACCCGCGAGGTCATCCAGTTCCGGCGAGACCCAGCGGTTCACCGCGACGAAGGCCAGGGCGCCGGCCAGCGAGGCCGTGACATAGACGTCCCGCCGCAAGGCCAGCGGCACGTCGCCGGCGAGTATGTCGCGGATGATGCCGCCGAAGGTGGCGGTGACGACGCCGAGCAGAACGGCGGAGATTGCCGGCGCGCCGGCATCCAGCGCCCGGGCGGCGCCGGTGGCGGTGAACAGCGCAAGGCCGACCGCGTCGGCCCAGAGGATGGCCCGCGCCCGGTCCTCCCGCTCGAACAGGTCGGCGGTGAAGAAGGCGGCGAGCGCGACGGCCGCGCAGATCACCACCGCCGTCGGGTCGATGATCCAGGTGACCGGGCGGATGCCGAGGAGCACGTCGCGCAGCGTGCCGCCGCCGATGCCGGTGACGGTGCCGAGCAGCGCGAAGCCGAAGGGGTCCATTTGCTTGCGGGCCGCGACCAGCGCTCCGGTCAGCGCGAAGACCGCGATTCCTGCCCATTCGAGCCAGGGCAGGAGCCCGGTCATGCCGGATCAGGCCTCGTCGGAGGCGGCGGGCTGGGGCGCCGCCTTCGGCCCACCGGTGGAGACGCCGACCAGGGCCGGGCGCAGCACGCGCTCGCCGATGACGAAGCCGGCCTGGACCGTCTGCACGACGGTGCCCTTGGGCAGCTCGGCATTCGGCACCTCGAACATGGCCTGGTGCAGGTTCGGGTCGAACTTCTGGCCGTCCGGCTCGATCTTCTTCACGCCGTGCTTCTCGAGGGTTTTCAGAAGCTCGCGCTCGGTGAGGTCGATGCCCTCGACGAATGCCTTGAGTGGGCCCTCGGCCGGGCGGGCCTCGGCGGGAAGCGTCTCGAAGGCGCGGCGCATGTTGTCGGCGACGTTCAGCATGTCGCGGGCAAAGGAGGTGACGCCGTAGGTGCGGGCGTCCGCCACCTCGCGCTCGGTGCGCTTCCTGAGGTTCTCCATCTCCGCCAGCGTGCGGAGCATGCGGTCCTTCATGTCGCGCGCCTCGGCCTGGGCGGCGGCGAGCAGCGCCGGGCCGGCATCCATCAGGGAGGCCTCGGCCTCGGGGGCGGCGGCGTCGGCGGTTCCGGTGGCCTCGTCGATCGGCACTTCGTCGTGCCCGTTGGTCGGGTTGGTCATGGCAATGCGCCTCGGGTGGAAAAGGTTGGCCCGGATATCGAACCTGCCGACGACAAAATCAAGGCTGCGCGATCAAGGCTGGGTGGTGATGTCAGGCCATGCCGAGGGCTTTGACGAGATCGGCGCCGGAAAGGCGGGTGCCGGGACCCGCGGCTTCGATGAGCCGGATCATGGCGGCGTTGAGCGGCGCGGTCCCGCCGTGGGCGGTGGCAAGGCGGAGGACGGCGCCGCAGAGGTCGTCGATCTCGGTCGGCCGGCCGGCGGCGAGGTCATCGGCCATGGAGGAGCGGGCCGTTGGGCCGATGGTGAGCATCGAGGCGGCGATGCGGGAGAAGAGGAAGGTCGGCAGCCTCAGGATGGTCGGGATGAGGGCAGGGGGCGCAGCGCCGACCTTCGCCGGACGGATCCCGGCGGCCTTCATCGCCGCCAGCGCCTCGTCCTGCAGCGCGGCGAGGACGCGGCGATAGGCGCGGTCCATCAGTTCGCCCTGCAGCGGCAGGCCGGACAGCGCATTGACGGGGTTGTTGAGGTTGAGGAGCAGCTTGCCCCATTGCACCGACGCCATGTCGGCGGAGAGGGTGAGCGGCAGGCCCGCCGCGGCGAAGGCAGGAAGCGCCGCGCGGGTCGCGGCATGGTCCGCGGCGTGGAGGTCGCCGGAGGTGGTGCGGCGGACGAGGAGCCGGCCATCGGGCCCGGCATCCAGCGTCACGTTGAAGGGCACCATGCCGGCAAGCGCCACGAGATGCGGCGCGGCCGCGGCGATGCGGGCGGGATTGTCGATGCCGTTCTGCAGCGACAGGACGGGCGTGCCGGCGGGAAAGGCTGCGCCGATGGCTGCCGCCGCCTCGGCAGTGCCGCCGGACTTGGTGCAGAGCAGGATGAGGTTGCCCGCGGGACCGGCGACCTCGGCCGGGGTCTCGACCACGGTGAGGGCGGCCGGCCGGAGCACCGCCTCGGTGCCGTCGAGATCGGCGAGGCCGAGGCCGTGGGTCCTCAGCGCCGCCGCCCGCTCGCCGCGGGCGACGAAGACGACCTCGGCTCCGCCGAGTGCCAGCTTTCCGCCGATGTAGCAGCCGATGGCCCCCGCTCCGACCACAACGAAGCGCTGGGCCATCGCGGTGTCCTCAGGCGCCGAAGCGCGGCCGGGCGAGGCCCTCGCGCAGATGCGCTGCGGTCACGGTGTTCGCCATCAGCAGCGCGATGGTCATGGGGCCGACGCCGCCGGGCACCGGCGTGATGGCCGAGGCGACGGCGGCGGCTTCCGCATAGGCGACATCGCCGACGAGTCGCGTCTTGCCCTCGCCCTTCTCCGGCGCGGGGATGCGGTTGATGCCGACATCGATCACCACGGCGCCGGGCTTCACCCAATCGCCGCGGACCATCTCGGGCCGCCCCACCGCCGCGACCAGCACATCGGCCTGCCTGCAGAGGGCGGCAAGGTCCGCGGTGCGGGAATGGGCGATGGTGACGGTCGCGTCGCGCTGCAGCAGCAGCTGGGCGATCGGCTTGCCGACGATGTTGGACCGGCCGACGACCACGGCATGCTTGCCGGCAAGCGAGGGGCCGAGGACGCTTTCGATGAGGATCATCGAGCCGGCGGGGGTGCAGGGCACCAGCGCCCGGTCGGTGGCGCCGGAGCCGAGCAGGCCGACATTGACGGGGTGGAAGCCGTCGACGTCCTTGGCGGGGTCGATGGCGGTCAGCACCGTCTCGGCATCGATGTCCTTCGGCAGCGGCAGCTGGACGAGGATGCCGTCAATGCCCGGATCGGCATTGACCCGGGCGACCAGCGCCAGCAGGTCGGCCTGGCTGGTGGTCACGGGCAGCGTGTGCTGCTCGGAGCGGAAGCCGGCGGCCTCGGCCTCGCGGCCCTTGTTGCGGACATAGACCTGGCTTGCCGGGTCCTCGCCGACGAGCACGACGGCGAGACCGGGCGGGCGGCCCTTGGTGGCGCGGAAGGCGTCGACACGCGCCTTGACCTCGGCGAGGACGGCGGCAGCCGCGGCCTTGCCGTCGATGATGCGGGCGGTCACTGGCGTCAGACCCGCATCGGCATGAGGACGTAGAGCGCGCCGGGGCCGGCGGGGTCATGAATCAGCGTCGGCGAGCCGGGATCGGCCAGCTTCAGCTCCACCGTGTCGCCGTCGATCTGGCCGGTGATGTCGAGGAGGTAGCGGGAGTTGAAGCCGATATCGAGGCCGTCGGCCTCATAGGAGACCTCGAGCTCCTCGGTCGCGCTGCCCGAATCCGGGTTGGTCACCGACAGGGTCAGGCGGCCGTCATTGGCCGAGAGCTTCACGGCGCGGCCGCGCTCCGACGACACGGTCGAGACGCGGTCGACCGCGGCGGCGAATTCGCCCTTCTCGACGGTGAGGATCTTGTCGTTGGCCTGCGGGATGACGCGGGCATAGTCGGGGAAGGTGCCGTCGATCAACTTGGAGGTGAGCACGGTCTCGCCGAAGCGGAAGCGGATCTTGGCGGTGGAGAGCTCGACCGTCACCGAGGCGTCGGGCGAGTCGGCGAGGCGCTGCACTTCGGCGACCGTCTTGCGCGGCACGATGACGCCCGGCATGCCGGCCGCCCCCGCCGGGGCCTCGAACTCGACCTGGGCGAGGCGATGGCCGTCGGTGGCGACAGCGCGCAACAGGCTCTGGCCGGCCTTCTCCACCACATGCAGGAAGATGCCGTTCAGATAGTAGCGCGTCTCCTCGGTGGAGATGGCGAACTGGGTCTTGTCGATGAGCCGCTTCAGGTGGCCTGCGGGCAGGCTGAAGGAATGGCTCATCTCGCCGGCAGCGATGTCGGGGAAGTCGCTCTCGGGGATCGTCTGGAGGGTGAAGCGCGACCGCCCGGCTTTGACGGCCAAGGTGCCCTTGTCGCCGACCATCTCGAGCTGGATCTGCGAGCCGTCCGGCAGCTTGCGGACGATGTCGTAGATCATGTGCGCCGGCACGGTGGTACCGCCGGCCGCGCCCACCTCGGCGGGGAGCGTCTCCACTACCTCGATGTCGAGGTCGGTCGCCTTGAGGCGCAGCGAGGTGCCGTCCGCCTTCATCAGCACGTTCGACAGGACGGGGATCGTGTTGCGGCGCTCAACCACACGGTGGACATGCCCGAGGGACTTCAGGAGCTGGGCCCGTTCGACGGTGACCTTCATCCATGCTGCTCCGATCGACGGGGGCGCCGGGCTGTCCGGCACCCCGAAAACAAGGGGCGTCAGTCAACCCCGCGGCGCAGCATGATGCAAGCGGAAGGCCAGTCCCGGCCGCCCTATCCACGCCTTTCCTGTCGAAAAGGGCCGCGGGTCAGTCGTTGAGACGCCGCTTCAGCACCTCGACCTCCTCGCAGAGCGCGGGATCCTGGCCGACGAGGCCCTCGATCTTGCGCACGGCGTGCAGGACGGTGGTGTGGTCGCGGCCGCCGAAGCGCCGGCCGATCTCGGGCAGCGAGCGCAGCGTCATGGTCTTGGCCAGATACATGGCGATCTGGCGCGGCCGGACGACAGTGGCGGTGCGGCGCGAGGAGAGGATGTCGGAGCGGCTGACATTGTAGTGCTGCGCAACGATCTTCTGGATGTCCTCGATCTTCACGCGCTTCGGCTCGACGACGCGGACGAGGTCGCGGATGGAGCGCTCGGCCATCTCCACCGTCACCGGCTGGCTGGTCAGGCGGTTGGTGGCGATGAGCCGGTTGAAGGCGCCATCGAGGTCACGGCCGTTCTGGGTGACGTTCTTGGCGACATAGGTCATCACCGCCGGCGGCACGTCGAAGCCGGGATGGGCGAGCTTCGCCTGGGCGAGCTTCTGCTTGAGGATGTCGAAGCGCAGGTTCTCGTCCAGCGCGCCGATCTCGACCGTGAGGCCGCCGGCAAGGCGCGAGCGCACCCGCTCGTCGAGGTTCTCGAGGTCGGAGGGCGGCCGGTCGCCGGCGACGACGATCTGCCGGCCGGCATCGATCAGGGCGTTCAGCGTGTGGCAGAACTCGGCCTGGGTCTGCTTGCCCTGCAGGAACTGCAGGTCGTCGATGATCAGGAGGTCGATGTTGCGCAGCGCCTCCTTGAAGGCGATGGCGGTCTGGTTCTTCAGCGCCGCGACGAAGCCGAAGGTGAACTTCTCGGCGGTGAGATAGAGCACGCGGCGGCCGCCGGCCTGCGCCATGCCGGCGACGGCATGGAGAAGGTGCGTCTTGCCGAGGCCGACGCCGGCATGGATGTAGAGCGGGTTGAACAGCACGGCGTCGGTCGGGCGGGCCTGGGCCACCTGCAGGGCGGCGGCACGGGCGAGGGTGTTCGAGCGGCCCTGGATGAAGGTGTCGAAGGTCAGGCGCGGGTCGAGCGGCGAGCCGCCGAGCGTGTTCTGCACGGAGGAGAGCTGCGGGGCCTCGGCGCGGCCGGCGGCGGGAGCAGCGGCCGGACGCGGCGTCTCTTCGACCGGGCGGGGACGGACCACGGCGCGGGCGCTGGCGGCGGTGCGCACGGCGACGTCGATGGAGACGGGGCGGTCGGCCTCCTCGCTCCAGCGGGCGATGATGCGGTCCTTGTAGTGGTGGTCGATCCAGCTCTTCAGGAAGCGGGTCGGCACCGACAGGCGCACGGCGTCGCCCTGGGCGGCCTCGATCTCGATGCTCTTGAACCAGCTGGAGAACACGTCCTCGCCGAGCTCGGCACGCAGCCGGCGGCTGACGCGCTCCCAAATGGCTCCCGCACGCATGGAATCGCTCATGGTGTCGGTCGCATCCTCAGTGATTTCACGGACGGTGTCGTGAGTGGCAAACACGATGGTCCCCCATCTGGTCCGGCTGGACGAAATTAACGCGGTGATGAACGGATCGAAGACGGAAGCGGCGTCAGCTCTGGCGCCAGGGAAGGCCCTCGGCCTTCCAGCCTGATGACCCGCCCCTGTGCCCCCTGTCATCGGGGGGGCCCTCGAAGCCTCCCGCCACATTGAAGCAGGCGGTGAAGCCGGCCTCGGCCATGGCGATGGCCGCGGCCTTGGAACGAATGCCGGAACGGCACAGGAAATAGAGCGGCGCATCCTTGGCCACGCCGCGGGCGGCGAGCGAGGCTGCCAGGGTCGAGACGAAGTCCGGGTTGACGGTCATCGCGGGAAAAACCTGCCATTCGAGACGGAGGGCCTCACGGCCAAGGCCGGTGAGGTCGGGCGAGCCGACATAGGCCCATTCGGCGGTCGTTCGAACGTCGATCAGCTGCGCGGCGGAGTCCGTCCGCAGATGATCGAGGCAGTCTTTTGGCGATCGGTCCCCAGCATAATTCGCCCCCTGCGCATGCGACATCGCTCATCCACACGGCCGTCAAGCGGCCGCGCGCCTCAGTTGTCAAACCCAATGTTCAACTCGCAAGGTTGCTCCAGGCACCGTCCAAGGACGACACCCTGAAGACTTTGTTCTCCGGCTTCACCCCCCGATACTGCGACCGCTTGGGGACTGATCTTGCCTCGACTGAGGCAAAACAGTCCCTGGCCTGCGACTGCAAGCGCGGATCGTCAGCTCTTCCAATGAAGCCCGAGGTGGCCCCCCCGAGTGATGAAAGTGATACACAGCGCACCCGGACCCGGCAACGGATTTCGATTAAGAAATGGTTAAGGGCGCGCGCTTGACTCCCTCTGCGATTTCGGGTTCGGCGGGGACGTTTTTCAAGCCTCTGATGAATCGTCAAATTTTGATCGGGCCTGAGAAAGTGCCTTGGCCCGTGGCGGAATTTTGGGGCGGCGACTTGCCGCAGCGTCATGCCGGGTGCCGCAAGCGTTTCGCCACCGTAACGGGCGTCCCCCGGCTAAGCTTCTGATTCACGGGGGCTTTTCCGAAGCGACCTTTAGCCGGTTCAGCGCACCCTCCGTGCCACGTCATGTGGGCCGACAAAATTTTTGGGTTGACGCCTCTCTGTTGCTCATCCGCAACAGTTCCCCACGGGGTCATCCAGATACCGGCGCGCCAACAGCAAAAAGCCCGGCGCGAGGCCGGGCTTGGAGCGGTCGATCGGGGCCGGCGGCGGGAGCCGCCAGGCGGGCTGCCTGATCAGGCGCCGATCTTGGCGATGCGGTGGGCGAGGCGCGACACCTTGCGCGAGGCGGTGTTGCGATGCAGGACGCCCTTCTGAGCGGCGCGGATGATTTCCGGCTGCGCCGCCTGGAAGGCAGCGGCGGCGGCGGCCTTGTCGCCCGAGGCGATCGCCTCTTCCACCTTGCGGAGGAAGGTGCGCATGCGCGAGCGGCGAGCCTGGTTCACAGCGGTGCGCCGCGCGATCACGCGGGCGGCCTTCTTCGCGGAAGCCGTATTGGCCATAGGTCTTGTCCCGGCGGCTGGCCCCGGAGACCTCGGGGCGCAAGAAAACGAGAGCGGCGGCACGGGGCCGCCACGGAGGGGTCCCTATAGTCTCGGACCATTCCGGCGTCAACGGGAAATGGGGCGGGCCCTGCGTTTTTCGCGGGGGACCGGCGGTCGCCTTGGCCTTAGAACATCAGGCCCGGCGCCGCGCCGCCTCCCAGAGCCTGCCCTCGAGCCGAGCCCCATGACAGCGCCTTCCTCCTCCGCCGCAGCCGCCCGCCCCCAGGGCCGCTTCATCCTCGTCGTGCTCTGGATGGCCGGAACGCTGCTGTCCTTCTCGGCCATCGCCGTCTCGATCCGCGCCCTGCATGGCACGCTGACGCTGTTCGAGATCCTGGCGCTGCGCAATGTCGGCGGGCTGATCATCCTCGCCGCGATCATGGTGCTCGCTCCCGATCCGGGGCAGCGCATCCGGCCGGCCCAGCCGCTCATTCATGCGGTGCGCAATTCCATCCACTTCGTCGCGCAGGCGCTGTGGGCCTATGGGCTCACCGTCCTCCCCCTCGCCACCGTCTTCGCGATCGAGTTCACCACGCCGACCTGGGTCGCCATCTTCGCCGTCTTCTTCCTCGGCGAGCGGATGACGCTGCCGCGGGTCACGGCACTCGTCCTTGGCTTCGTCGGCGTGCTCGTCATCCTGCGGCCGGGCTTCGACAGTTTCCGGCCCGAGGCGCTGGTCGTCGCGCTGGCGGCGGTGGGCTTCGGCGTGCAGCAGACCACGACGAAGTTTCTCACCGGCACCAATTCCACCTGGACCATCATGTTCTGGATGAACGTCATCCAGCTGCCGCTGAACCTGGCCGCCAATGCCGTCATCGGCGAGCCCGTCTGGTTCGCGCCGAAACTGGATCCCGCGCAGTGGCTGCCGCTTGCCGCCATCATGGTCTGCGGCTTCACGGCGCATTACTGCCTCACCAATGCCTTCCGGCATGGCGATGCCATCGTGGTCACGCCGATCGACTTCCTGCGCGTGCCGCTGATCGGCCTCATCGGCTGGCTGATGTACAGCGAGCGGCCGGACATCGCGGTCCTGATCGGCGCGGCGATCGTGGTGGCGGGGGTGCTGATCAACATCTACGCGGAATCCCGCCCGCGCCCGTGAGTCCCTATCGCGAGGATTTTCGTCCTTGCGATGTCCCGCGTCGGGACCTCACCATTAACCAGACTGGGCATTCAGGCTGACAGAACTGGCAGGCCCCTCGCGGCCGAGGGTGGCGAGACCTGCCCATTTCCGCGCGGACATGACGGCAACATCGCGGTGTCCGCGATTCGGACATGGTCCGTTCGCTGGAAGGTCCGAGGGTTAACGCCGGCTCTGCCGTTCGGCCCCTCCCGGACTTCCTGCTTGCGCTGGTCCCCCCGGATCGGTTAGGCAAGACCAACGGCGGCGTCATGCCGCGTTTGTCGAGGGACCCCCGTGCCGATCGTCCGTGCGCCCGCACCGATCAGCCTTCGCGCGCTTCGCGCCACCCCCTCGCTTTCCCTCCTTCTGCTTATGCGCCCCTGAGCACCGGCAGGGCCGATCGGCCTTGGCGCTCAGGGGATCACGAAACCGCAGCCCGCAACCCGGGGGTCTGTGACGTGAGGCGCTGAGACGCCGCCGCGGCCCCGCAGCAAGGACAAGACCCATGACCAGCACGAGCGTTTCCGAGAAGGACCGCGTCGTCATTTTCGACACCACCCTGCGCGACGGCGAGCAGTGCCCCGGCGCCACCATGACGCTGGAGGAGAAGCTCCAGGTCGCCGATCTCCTGGACGAGATGGGCGTCGACATCATCGAGGCCGGCTTCCCCATCGCCTCCAACGGCGATTTCGAGGCCGTCGCCGCCATCGCCGCCCGGGTGAAGAACGCCGTTGTCTGCGGCCTCTCCCGCGCCGGCGCCGCGGACATCGACCGGGCGGGCGAAGCCATCCGCCATGCCAAGCGCCCGCGCATCCACACCTTCATCTCCACCTCGCCGGTGCACATGAAGTACAAGCTCCAGAAGAGCGAGGAGCAGGTTCTGGAGATGGTGGTCAACCAGGTCACCCGCGCCCGCAATCTCGTCGGCGACGTGGAGTGGTCGGCCGAGGACGGCACCCGCACCGAGCACGACTTCCTGTGCCGCTGCGTCGAGGCCGCCATCAAGGCCGGCGCCACCACCATCAACATCCCGGACACGGTCGGCTACACGGCCCCGCAGGAGTACCGCGCCCTGTTCGAGATGGTGCGCAACCGCGTGCCGAACGCGGACAAGGCCATCTTCTCGGTCCATTGCCATAACGACCTCGGCATGGCCGTGGCCAACACCATTGCCGGCGTGCAGGGTGGCGCGCGTCAGATCGAGTGCACGATCAACGGCATCGGCGAGCGGGCGGGCAATGCGGCGCTGGAGGAGATCGTCATGGCGATCAAGACCCGCAACGACATCTTCCCCTATGAGACCAACATCGACACGAGGATGCTGACCCGGGCCTCGAAGCTCGTCTCGACCGTCACCTCGTTCCCGGTGCAGTACAACAAGGCCATCGTCGGCCGTAACGCCTTCGCCCATGAGAGCGGCATCCACCAGGACGGCATGCTGAAGAACACCCAGACCTACGAGATCATGACGCCCGACACGGTCGGCGTGAAATCGACCTCGCTGGTCATGGGCAAGCATTCGGGGCGCAACGCCTTCCGCGACAAGCTGAAGAACCTCGGCTACTCGCTGTCGGACAACCAGCTGGAGGACGCCTTCGTCCGCTTCAAGGAGCTCGCCGACCGCAAGAAGGTGATCTACGACGAGGACATCGAGGCGCTGGTGGACGAGAAGCTGGCCAACAGCCAGGACCGCATGAAGGTCATCTCGCTGCTGGTCGTCGCCGGCACGCTCGGCCCGCAGGCCGCGACTCTGACGCTGGATCTCGACGGCATGCACAAGACCGTGCAGGCCACCGGCAACGGTCCCGTCGATGCCGTCTTCAACGCCATCAAGGCCATCGTGCCCCATGAGGCGGTGCTGGAACTCTACCAGGTCCATGCCGTTACCCAGGGAACGGATGCGCAGGCGGAGGTTTCGGTGCGGCTGCAGGCGGAGGGCAACACCTTTACGGGCAAGGGCGCCGACCCGGACACGCTGGTGTCCTCGGCCAAGGCCTATCTCTCGGCCCTCAACAAGCTGACCGCCAAGCAGCAGCGCCTCCATCCCCAGCACGCCACCGTCGCGGCTGAGTAAGCGGACGGGCATGCGCATCGGCGTCGACCTCGGCGGCACGAAGATCGAGGTCCTCGCCCTGGGCGACCGGGGCGAGGAGCTGCTTAGGCGGCGGGTGCCGACGCCGCGGCATGACTACGACGCCATCATCGCCGCCATTGCCGCGCTGGTGAGGGGCGTCGAGGCCGATCTCGGCGTCACCGGCACGGTCGGCGTCGGCATTCCCGGCTCGATCTCGCCGGCGACCGGCCTCGTCAAGAACGCCAACACCACCGTCCTCATCGGCCACCCGCTCGACCGGGATCTCGCCGGCGCGCTAGGCCGCGAGGTGCGGCTGGAGAACGACGCCAATTGCTTCGCCCTGTCGGAGGCCGTGGATGGCGCCGCCGCAGGCGCTGGCATCGTCTTCGGCCTCATCATCGGCACAGGCGCGGGCTCGGGCATCGTCATCGACGGCCAGGTCCTGCGCGGCCGCCATCTCATCGGCGGCGAGTTCGGCCATAATCCGCTGCCCTGGCCGAGCGTTGCCGAGGTGGAGGAGGCCCCGGCCTGCTATTGCGGCCAGCGAGGATGTCTCGAGACCTGGGTGTCCGGCACCGGCTTTGCCGATGACTATCGGCGCGCCACCGGTCTTGCCGTTGCTGCGCCTGACATCGCCGCCGCAGCCGCCTCGGGTGATCCCGCCTCGCGCGCGGCCTACGAGCGCTATGTCTCGCGTCTGGCGCGGGGTCTCGCGCAGGTGGTCAATCTCATCGACCCGGATGTCATCGTGGTCGGCGGCGGCATGAGCAATGTCGCCTCGCTCTATGACGACTTGGCCCCGGCCATGCGGCCCTACGTCTTCTCCGACAGCTGCACCACGCCCATCGTCAAGGCGCGTTATGGCGACTCCTCCGGGGTGCGCGGCGCGGCCTGGCTCTGGCCTCCCGGTAACCCTGTCGCGTGAGGGGCGCAGCCACGCGCAAAAAAGCGTCACGGCGTTCTGGACACCGCCCCCCACCTCTGCTAGTGACCCGGCTCCCGCGGGCGACGCCCTCCGGGACGTGGGTGATTAGCTCAGTTGGTAGAGCAGCTGACTCTTAATCAGCGGGTCGAAGGTTCGAGTCCTTCATCACCCACCAAACCTCCTCCTCCTCTCATGACGATGACGCCGACAGGCGATGGCGACCGCGGTCTGCCGCGCTGACGGCTTGCGCCGTATCGCAGCGGGCGACGCGCCCTGGTCATGGCCATGTCAGCCGCGCCCGACACACAGCCCGCCGAGAGGCTTGTCAACCGGCGACCCGGGCTCCATTTGGCCGCCGATGCGGCCATACGCCATCCGCCGCGCTCCATTGACGGGTTGCCCCGCCTATGTGCCAATACCGATGGTTGATTCGATTGGGTCTTTTTCCACCATGATCCTGAAGCCGCTCAACGGAAAAAGCGGTGGACGGCTCGATCATACGATTGCTGCAGCCTGGCCAGGCTTCGCGGTTCATTCCAGCCGCCGCAAGACAGATTACAGCATCAATTATACGAGCCGCCCCGAGCACTACATCGCCCTTCACCACTTCGTGCGTCGCGATGGCGAGACACGGATCGAAGGCGGCCCCGTTTCTCCGCTCACCGACCTGCGGGGCAAGCTGACGCAGATCCCTGCGGGCTATGAGGCCACGGGCTGGACGGTGGGGCCGGAGAATGACGGCCGGGTCACCATGATGTTCTTCGATCCGGCGCGGCTCTCGGAGGACCTTGGCCGGCTCTACGAGAGCTCGCCCATCCAGCCGAAGCTCTATTTCGAGGATCCGGACGTCTCCGACGCGCTGATGCGCCTCGACCGGCTGCTGCAGGAGGGCGAGGACCTCGCCGATCTCTATGCCGAGTCCATCGGCCTGTTCATCGCCGCGCGCCTGCTCGATCTCACGCGGCGCGACCAGGAGACGGAGCGGCCAGGCCTCACCTCGAAGTCGCGCATGGCACTTCTGGATGATTATCTGCGCAGCAATATAGGCCGCCAGATTTCCATCGAGGACCTGGCGAACCTCGCCGGCCTGTCGCGCTTCCACCTCATCCGGTCGTTCCGCGACGCTTTCGGCGTGACGCCCTACCAGTACCTGTTGCGGCTGCGCATGACCGAGGCCCGCCGCCTGCTGCTCTCGACCAATCTCCCCGTGGCGCAGATCGCGACCCGCGTCGGCTTCTCGTCCAGCACGCAGTTCGTGAAGATGTTCCGCTCGATGGAGGGCGTGACGCCGGGCAGCCTGCGCCAGCGCTGACCGTTCTCGTCGCCGCTCAGGGCGCCTGCCGGCCGACGGTCACATCCGCTGCGGCAGGGCCCGGATGGCGGATCAGCGGGATGCGCTTGGCCACCAGAAGCAGGGCGTGCCAGTGGATGGCGAGCGTCACCCGCAGGGTCAGCAGCGGGTGCGTGACGAGCAGCTTCAACAGGTTGCGGTCGGTCAGGGGTCGGCGCTCGCCCGACAGCGAGGCGTAGACCATCGGCCCGGCCGAATCCTTGGCAGCGATGTGAACGGCGACGTCGTCCCCGGGCGGCTGCAGGCGGAAGCGGTAGCTCATGTCGCGCGTCAGGAAGGGCGAGACGTGGAAGGCCTTGGCGCTGTCCTGCACGATGGGGCGCGAGGCGCCCTCGGCGGGGATCAGGTAGGAATGGATCTCGCCGAAGGTGTTGTGCACCTCGTAGATCGTCGCCGCCAGAGAGCCATCGACGCGATGGCAGAAGAAGACGCTCAGCGGGTTGAAGGCATAGCCGAGGATGCGCGGCATGGTCAGGAGGCGGATCGGGCCGCCTGACGTGTCGATGCCCGCTGCGGCGAGGCGCTCCTCGATCTGCGGCCGCAATGGCCGCCCGGACCGGTCGCCATAATCGGCGGTGCGGAAGGAGAAGACATTGGCGCGATCACGCGAGAACAGCCGCAGCCTTGCGTCCAGCGCGTCGATCTCGTCGAGGTCCAGCAGCACCCAGAAGACACGGTAGGCGAGGGCATGGGGCCGCGGCCGGGTGCGGCGGTGCATCACCCGGCCGACATAGAGGGCTGATGCCCCGGTGCTCACGCCGCCTCCGTCAGCGGTGCGGTCTCGGCGGGGAGCACGATGCGGCCGGACTCATCGGCGACCGTCCAGGGCCGGCGGACGCCGCCCAGGTCCTCGGCGACGGCAAGACCGGCCTGCAGGCCGTCCTCGTGGAAGCCGGCGCCGAAATGGGCGCCGCAGAACCACGTCCGCCGCACGCCCTGCAGCGACCAGAGCCGCTGCTGCGCGGCGATGGCGGCCGAGTCGAAGAGCGGATGCTCGTACATTTCCTCGCGCAGGACGGTGCCCTCGCGCGGCGCCTTGGGCGGGTTGAGCGTCACGAAGAACTGCCGGTCCTGCGGCAGGTGCTGCAGCCGGTTCATCCAGTAGGTGACGGCGCAGGGACCATCCTGGGCGGCACGCTCACCGATGTGGTTCCAGCTCGACCAGGCGGCGCGGCGGCGCGGCATCAGCCCCTCGTCGGTGTGGAGCACGGTGAGGTTACGGCTGTAGCGGAAGGCGCCGAGGAGATCGCGCTCCTCCGCCGTCGGCTCGGCCAGCATGGCCAGCGCCTCCTTGGCATGGGTGGCGATCACCACTTGGTCGAAGGGGCGGCTCCAGCCCTGCTCGCCGTCGAGAATGACGCCATCGGCGGTGCGGCGAATTCGCGCGATGGGCATGCCGGAGCAGATCTCGCCGGTGAAGTCCTCGCGAAGCGCCTTCACGTAGGAGCGGCTGCCGCCGACGACCGTGCGCCAGGCGGGACGGCCCGAGAGCTTCAGCAGGCCGTGGTTGTTGTGAAAGCGGATGAAGGCGCTCGCCGGATAGGACAGGATTTCGGCGCAGGGGGCCGACCAGATGGCGCCGGCCATGGGCAGCAGGTGGTCGTCGCGGAAGGCGCGGCCGTAGCGGCCGGCATCGAGATAGTCGCCGAGGGAGATCGAGTGCGAGCGCAGTTCGGCCGCGTCCCGCGTGGCGCTGCGATAGAAGCGCAGGAGGTCCTGCAGCATCGACCAGAAGCGCGGGCTGACGATGTTGCGGCGCTGGGCGAAGAGCCCGCCGAGGCTGGTGCCGGAATATTCGAGCCGGCCGCCGTCGAGGGACACGGCGAAGGACATCTCGGTGGCGTGGGACGCGACGCCGAGATGCTCGAGCATTGCGCAGAAGTTCGGATAGGTCGCCTCGTTGAAGACGATGAAGCCGGTGTCGACCGCGACCGGTCGGCCGTCGGCGCCGGGGACCTCGACCGTGTTGGCGTGGCCGCCGAGCCGGTCGTCGCGCTCATAGAGGGTCACGTCATGGGCCCGGGAGAGGAGCCAGGCGGCGGAGAGACCGGAAATGCCGCTCCCCACCACGGCGATACGCTGACGTTGTCGGGCCATCGGACGCATGCAACTGCCTTTTCTCGCGGGAAGGATAGTGGTCTTACGCCCGGGCCGCGGTGACGGTTCAGCCTTCGATGGATCGGTCGGTTCCTTCACCCTGTCCACTGATCCGATGTCGATGGTACCGCGTAAAGGGGGACATGTCGGGTGCTCTTGCGATACACACTGATTTGTCGGCGCCGCGTTTCCGCGGCCCGCACAGACGTGCCGGTGCTGCCTTGGTTGATGCGAACGCTCTGATCCAGTCGATTGCCCAATCGTCCGATCGGCAAGCCTTCGTCAAACTCTTCGACCATTTCGCGCCGCGGGTGAAAGCACTGCTCATCCGTCAGGGCACTCCGCCGGACCTCGCCGAGGAACTGGCGCAGGAAACCCTGCTGATGGTCTGGCGCAAGGCCGCCCTCTTCGATCCGTCGCGGGCCGGTGCGTCGACGTGGATTGCGGCGATTGCCCGCAACCTGCGCATCGACGCGGCCCGCCGTGAGAAGCGGTCGCGGCTGCCTGAGGTCTTCGACATCATTCAGGGCGAGGAGCCCGAACAGCCGGACCAGGTCCTTTCGGGAAGCGAGCGCGACTCTCGTGTCCGGGCGGCCCTCACCAATTTGTCCCCCGATCAGCTCAGAGTCGTTCAGTTGGCTTTCATGGAAGGTCTCAGTCATCAGGACGTGGCGAAACGCCTGTCCATCCCACTTGGAACCGTCAAATCGCGGCTGCGGCTCGCCATGGCGCGGCTGCGCGGCGTGCTGGAGGATCTGCGATGACCGCTTCTCATCGTCCGTCCGAGGAGACGCTGGCCGCCTTCGCCGCCGGCACGCTCGACGAGGGCCTGGCCCTCGTGGTCGCCGCCCATCTCGAGGTCAGCCCGGAGAGCCGGCGCGACCTCATCGAGATCGAGGCCGTCAACGGCGCCCTCCTCGACATGATCGAGCCCGAGGCGATGGATGCCGACGGCGAGACGCTGCTGCGCGGCCTGCCCACCCGGATCACCGAGCGCGCCGCTGCGCCGGTCGCTCCGCATGACGCGGCGGGCCTGAAGGTGCTCGCGCCCTACGAGCTCGGCCGCTGGCAGACGGTGGGCCGTGGCGTGGCGTTGCGCCGGGTGAATGTTCCCGGCTCCGATGCCCGGGTCTTCATGTTGCGCGCCCAGCCGGGCACGCGCCTTCCCGCCCATCGCCATACCGGCGCGGAGTGGACGACCATCGTCGCCGGCGCCTACCAGCACGAATATGGCCGCTACGCCGCCGGCGATTTCGACGAGGCCGACGAGCGCCACGCTCATACGCCGGTTGTCGACGCGCATGAGGGCTGCACCTGCATCGTCGCGCTCACCGGCAATGTCCGGTTCGAGGGCTTCTTCGGCCGCCTGCTCCAGCCCCTCGTGCGGTTGTGACCCTCTGGGGCCTGGCGGCGGCGATCGCCGTCATGGCCATCGCCATGAGTGCGATCATGGCGGGGGCCTGGGCGATCGAGCGGCGTAGCGGCAATTCCGGCTGGGTCGACGTCACCTGGACCTTCGGCGTCGGCCTCACCGGCGCCCTCGCCGTGGCGCTGCCCTTCGGCGCCGGCCCGTTGGAGCGTCGCCTTCTCGTGGCCGCCATGGCCATAGCCTGGGCCCTGCGCCTCGGGCTCCACATTGCCGGTCGCACCCGCGGCATCACCGATGATGCCCGCTACGCCAAGCTGCGGCAGGACTGGGGCGACCAGGCCTCCTACCAGATGTTCCGCTTCCTGCAGATCCAGGCCGGGGCCAGCGTGCCCCTGGTCCTCGGCATCGTGCTCGCGGCGAACCGGCCCGGCCCGCTCGGCTGGCAGGATCTTCTGGGTCTTGCCGTCTTCGCCGCCGGCTGGATCGGTGGTGGCCTCGCCGACCGCCAGCTTGCCGCATTCATCCGCGACCCCAACAAGAAGGGGCCGATTTGCGATGTCGGGCTCTGGGCCTGGTCGCGGCATCCGAACTATTTCTTCGAATGCGTGCTCTGGGCTTCCTATGCGGTCATGGCGCTGTCGTTCTCCGGCTATCCGCTCGGATGGCTGGCGCTCGGCGCACCCGCCTTCATGACGCTGCTGCTCACCCGCGTCTCCGGCATCCCGCCGCTGGAGGAGCACATGCTGCGCAAGCATGGCGCGGCCTTTGCCGCCTACCAGGCGCGCACCAGCGCCTTCATCCCGCTGCCGCCCCGTTCTGCGAAAGGTTGATTGCATGTCCCTCGTCGCCGGCCTCATCGCCTGGGGCGAACGCACGCCCGTTCCCGATGTGCTGACCCGCGCGATGATCGCCTGGCTGGTGGGCCGGACCGACCGGAACCTCGCCACCCAGGGCGCAGCGGACGACAAGGCCTTCGCCGCCGGCATGGACGCATTCCCGGTGGCGATCCACACCGATGCCGCCAATGCCCAGCACTATGAGGTGCCCGCGGCCTTCTTCCTGCGCACGCTGGGTCCGAAGCGGAAATATTCCTGCTGCTTCTACGATGGTCCGGCCACGAGCCTCGCCGAGGCCGAGGTCAAGGCGCTCGACCTGACCATGGACCATGCCGGCCTCGCCGACGGGCAGCGCATCCTGGAACTCGGCTGCGGCTGGGGATCCCTGTCGCTGACCATGGCGGCGCGCTATCCCGGCGCCACCATCACCGCCGTGTCGAACTCGCATTCGCAGCGCGCCTTCATCGAGGGCGAGGCGGCCAGGCTTGGCCTGACGAACCTGACGATCGTCACCTCCGACATGAACGACTTCGCGCCCGAGGGGCAGTTCGACCGGATCGTCTCGGTCGAGATGTTCGAGCACATGGCCAATTGGCGGGCCCTGCTCACGCGGGTGCGGTCCTGGCTCAAGGCCGACGGGCGGCTGTTCATCCACGTCTTCACCCATCGCACCGGCTCCTACCGCTTCGATGCGGCGGACAAGACCGACTGGATCGCCCAGCACTTCTTCACCGGTGGCCTGATGCCGGGCCATGGCCTCATCCGCCAGTTCCCCGATCTCTTCACCGTCGAGGACGAGTGGCGGTGGAGCGGCGAGCACTATCGCCGCACGGCCGAGGACTGGCTGGCGCTGTTCGACGCCCGATTGGCCGAAATCGACCCGATCCTCACGCAGGTCTATGGCGCCGAGAATCTCGCGCTGTGGCGCCGGCGGTGGCGGCTGTTCTTCCTGGCGACCAGCGGCCTGTTCGGCCATGCGGGAGGCGACAGCTGGGGCGTCAGCCACTACCGCCTGAAGCCCGCGGCCTGATTGCGCCTCAGATCCAGCCCCAACCAGCGATGAGCCGCAGCCAGCCATAGGCGCCGGCGGCGACAATGGCCGTTGCCACCGTGCCGTAGAGCACGTCGACGACGGTCAGCGTCGCCGTCCAGGCGCGCAGGGTCGCATAGTTCGTCAGGTCGTAGGTGGCATAGGCGAGCAGGCCGAGAAAGCCGCCATTGACCAGCGCCATGACGACCCCGCCGCCGGTCAAGGCCGGTATGACCGCGAAGTGCACCACGCCGAGGGGAAAGAGGAAATAGAAGGCGAGGGCGGGCAGCCAGCGCAGGTTCTCCAGCAGCAGGTCGCCGAGGGTCGGCCGGTAGAGAATGCGCGCCATGTTCGACAGCCAGACGGCGTCGAGGACGCCGAAGATGACCAGCGCCGCCAGATAGCCCCACAGGAAGGTCATCGTCCCTCTCGCAATTGACTGCGTCCCTTACGCGCGAGCAGGGCCTGCGGTTCAAAACCGGCCGGTCCCGTCTGCTTCAGCGCGCATTTACCCTGTCGCGTTCTTCCGTAACGGCAATTCGTCCCTGTTAAACCCGTCCGCCGTAGTCAGGGGGTGACGGAGGCGCATTCCCCCATGTACCGCGTTTTGACCTGCCTTGCCTTTGAGCATGACTGGATCCTGGTCGGCCTTGCCGCCGCGATCTGCCTCACCGCCACCTATGCCGTGACCGATATCGGCTGGCACGCGCGCCAGGCGGAGGGACGCAACCGCACCGGCTGGATCCTCGCCGCCGGCGGCGCGGCCGGCTTCGGCGTCTGGGCCACCCATTTCGTCGCCATGCTGGCCTATGATCCGGGCGTGGTGCTCGGCTACGACACCGCGCTGACCATCGTCTCGCTGGTGATCGCTGTGGCAACCGGCACGGCCGGTATTGCGCTGGCCATCCTCCGGCCGTCGCTGGCCGGCACGGTGGCCGGCGGCATCGTCTTCGGCGGCGGCGTCGCGGCCATGCACTATACCGGCATGGCCTCGGTGCAGATCCCGGGCCGGCTGGTCTGGTCGGGCGGCCATGTGGCCGCGTCCATCCTGCTCGGGGCCACGCTTGCCGCGGCGGCCTTCGTGGTGGCGCGCCGGCGCAGCGACATTGTCGGGCGGCTCCAGGGTGCGGCGATGCTCACCCTCGCCATCTGCTCCCTGCATTTCACCGGCATGGGCGCCATCACCGTGGTGCCGGATCCGGCGCAGCCCATGTCGGCCGCCGCCATTCCCTCGCAGACGCTCGCCCTCGGCGTCGCCGGCTCGGCCTTCCTCGTCCTGTGCTTTGCCCTCTTCAGCACGCTCATGTCGCGGCGTAGCCGTGCCGCGCGCCGGCAGAGCGAGCAGATGTTCCGCATCCTCGTCGAGGGCGTCACCGACTATGCGCTCTACATGCTGACGCCCGACGGCCACGTCGCCAACTGGAACGAGGGGGCGCGCCGGGCCAAAGGCTACGAGGCTGCCGAGATCGTCGGCCGGCACTTCTCCTGCTTCTATCCCGAGGCGGACCGCGTGGCCGGTCTGCCCGGCCTCGCGCTCGACACGGCCATCGCGCAGGGGCGGTTCGAGCAGGAGGGCTGGCGCCTGCGCAAGGATGGCTCGCGTTTCTGGGCCCATGTCGTCATCGACGCCATTCGCAACGAGGCGGGCGGTCTCGTCGGCTTCGCCAAGATCACGCGCGACATCACCGATCGGAAGTCATGGGAGGACGACCTCAGGGAGACCTCCCGCCGGCTCGACCTCGCCCTGTCGAACATGTCCCAGGGCCTGCTGCTCTTCGACGCCGAGGGCCGTCTCATCCTGTTCAACCGCCAGCTCGCGACGATCTTCCCCTGGGCGACCGGTGTCTGCGCGCCCGGCCAGAGCTTCCTCGATGTCTGCCGTCTGGCTTGCCCGGATGAGGCCATGGCCCGTGACCTCGCCGAGCGGCATCTCGCGGTGATCGCCCGGGGCCGCCCGGAGACCATGGTGGAGACGCTGGGCGAGGGCCGCATCATCGCCCTGGCGCACCGCCCCATCGGCGACGGCTCCTGGGTGACGACCTGCGAGGACGTGACGGAGCGACGGCGCTCCGAGGCGCGCATCGCCCATCTCGCCCGCCACGATGCGCTGACCGGCCTGCCGAACCGCACGAGCTTCAACGAGGCGCTCGCCAGCGCCCTCGCGTCGCGGATGCCGGACGAGCAGGTCGCGGTCCTCGGCATCGACCTCGACCGGTTCAAGGAGATAAACGACCAGCGCGGCCATGCCGTCGGCGACGAGGTGCTGCGCATCCTCGCCGGCAGGCTCTCGGCCGCCCTCGGCGAGCGTGAGATGGTGGCCCGCTTCGGCGGGGACGAGTTTGCCGCGGTCAAGCGCTTCCAGGATCCGGAAGAGCTGAACGACTTCCTGCAGCGGCTGGAGGAGGCGCTGACGGCCCCCCTCTCCGTCGACGAGGCGGAGATCACGCCCGGGGCCAGCATCGGCATCGCCCTCCATCCGGAGGACGGCGCCACCGGCGACCAGCTCGTCAACAATGCCGACCTCGCCATGTATCGCGCCAAGGCGACGATCGGCCAGACCGTCGCCTTCTATGAGGCGCGCATGGACGAGCAGGTGCGCGAGCGCCGCGCCCTGACCAAGGAGCTGTGGCAGGCCCTGGCGAGCGAGGGCTTCCGCCTGCACTACCAGGTGCAGAAGGCCGTCGCGACCGGGGAGGTGACGGGCTACGAGGTGCTGCTGCGCTGGACGCATCCGGAGCGCGGGGCGATCTCGCCGGCCGAGTTCATCCCGCTGGCGGAGAGCTGCGGGGCCATCGTGCCGCTGGGCGAATGGGTGCTGCGCACCGCCTGCCGCGAGGCCGCGTCGTGGACCGTACCGCACCGCATCGCCGTCAATCTCTCGCCGCTGCAGCTTGGCCACGGCGACCTCGTGGAGATGGTCCGGTCCATCCTCGCCGAGACCGGCCTGGTGCCGGAGCGGCTGGAGCTCGAGATCACCGAGTCGTCCATCGTCGCCGACAAGGAGCGGGCGCTGGAGATGCTGCGCGCCCTCAAGGCGCTCGGCGTCACCGTGGCCATCGATGATTTCGGCACCGGCTATTCCTCGCTGGAGACGCTGCGGTCCTTCCCCTTCGACAAGATCAAGCTGGACCGGTCCTTTATGACCGAGGTGGAGACGAGCCCGCAGGCCAAGGCCATCATCCGCGCCATCCTGGCGCTTGGCCGCAGCCTCGAGATCCCGGTCCTCGCGGAGGGCGTCGAGACCTGCCAGCAGCTCGACCTGCTGCAGCGGGAGGGCTGCGACGAGGCGCAGGGCTATCTGCTCGGGCGTCCGGCCGCTGTGGTCGAGGCGGTGGCCACCACGATGGCCGCCCCTAGCCTGGTGCCGGAGGCTGCCGCCAGCTTGCCCGATCGGGCGGTCGCCTGACATGGCTCGAAGGGCCGGCGGCACAATCCGTCGCCGGCGCCATGCAGCGCGTTCGGAGGTCAGGGATGTCAGAGATTGTGCGGGCTGGTGGAGCTAGGGGGATTCGAACCCCCGACCTCTGCAGTGCGATTGCAGCGCTCTCCCATCTGAGCTACAGCCCCGCCCGCGAGCGCGCCTTTTAGGCTGCGCCGATCATCCGGTCAAGGCGCTCCGCGCGTCATCCGCGGGAAAGCCGACCGCAGGAACGGGCGCCGCGAACGGCGCCCGCAACACTCAGACATACTGCCCGTGGCAGTGCTTGTACTTCTTGCCCGAACCGCAGGGGCAGGGGTCGTTGCGGCCGACCTTGCCCCAGGTGGAGGGGTCCCGCGGATTGCGCTCGGCGCCGCCATCGGCCGCAGTCGCCTGGAAGGTGCCGCCGGAGGCCGCACCGAGCTGGGCGAACTCGTCGATGCCCGTGGTCGGGTCGATGTGATGGGCGCTCATTGGCGGCAGGTCCGGCATGGGCGGCGGCTCCTGCAGCTCGACCAGGGCGAGTTGCTGGGTCGTCATCTCTCGCAGCCGCGCCATCAGCACCTCGAAGAGCTGGAAGGCCTCGGACTTGAACTCGTTGAGCGGGTCGCGCTGGGCATAGCCGCGCAGGCCGACGACCTGGCGCAGGTGGTCCAGCTGGACGATGTGCTCGCGCCACAGATGGTCGAGCACCTGCATCACCACCGCCTTCTCGATCTGGCGCATGATGTCCGGGCCGAAGCGGGCGGCCTTGGAGGCCATCATCTCGTCCGCCGTCTTGGTGATGCGCTCGATCACCTCCTCGTCGGCAATGCCCTCTTCCTTCGCCCAGTCGGGGATCGGCAGGTCGAGGTTGAGGACGCGGTAGATCTCGTCCTTCAGCGTCGCCGTGTCCCACTGCTCGGCATAGGCGTCGGGCGGGATATGGGCATGGACCAGCGTCTCGATGACGCCATGGCGCATGTCCTCCACCATGTCGGAGAGGTCCTGCTGGCTCATCAGGTCGATGCGCTGCTCGAAGATCACCTTGCGCTGGTCGTTGGCGACATCGTCGTATTTGAGCACGTTCTTGCGCAGGTCGAAGTTGCGGGCCTCGACCTTCTGCTGCGCCTTTTCCAGCGCCCGGTTGATCCAGGGATGGACGATGGCCTCGCCCTCCTTGAGGCCCAGCTTGGTGAGCATCCCCTCCATGCGGTCGGACCCGAAGATGCGCATCAGGTCGTCCTGCAGGGACAGGTAGAACTTGGAGCGGCCGGGGTCGCCCTGGCGGCCGGAACGGCCGCGCAGCTGGTTGTCGATGCGGCGGCTCTCGTGGCGCTCGGTGCCGATGATGTAGAGGCCGCCGGCGGCAAGCGCGCGCTGCTTCAGCTCAGCCACCTGCTCGCGGATGGCCTTGGCCTTGGCGTCCTTCTCGGGGCCGTCCTCCAGGTCGGCGAGCTCGACCTTGATCCGCATGTCGGCATTGCCGCCGAGCTGGATGTCGGTGCCGCGGCCGGCCATGTTGGTGGCAATGGTGATGGCGCCGGGAACGCCCGCCTGGGAGACGATGAAGGCCTCCTGCTCGTGATAGCGGGCATTGAGGACGGCGAAGACCTTCTCGGCGGCCGAGCCCTGGTCGCCGTCATAGAGCGGGGCGAAGGCCTGCGGGTCCTCGAGGTCGACCTGCTTGAAGCCGGCGGCCTTTAGCATCTCGGCCAGCGTCTCGGACTTCTCGATGGAGGTGGTGCCGACGAGCACCGGCTGGCCCTTGGCGCGGGCGGCCTCCACCTCGACGATGATGGCGTTGTACTTGTCCTGGACGGTCTTGTAGACCTCGTCGTCCTCGTCGATGCGGGCGATGCCGCGGTTGGTCGGGATCTCCACGACCTGCAGCTTGTAGATGTCGAGGAACTCGTCCGCCTCGGTCAGCGCCGTGCCGGTCATGCCGCCGAGCTTGCCGTACATGCGGAAGTAGTTCTGGAAGGTGATGGAGGCGAGCGTCTGGTTCTCGGGCTGGACCTGGACGCGCTCCTTGGCCTCCAGCGCCTGGTGCAGGCCTTCCGAGTAGCGGCGGCCCGGCATCATGCGGCCGGTGAATTCGTCGATGATGACCACCTCGCCATTGCGGACGATGTAGTCCTTGTCGCGCTGGAACAGCTTGTGGGCCTTCAGCGCCTGGTTGACGTGGTGCACGGTCGAGACGTTCTCGACGTCATAGAGGTCGCCCTTGACGTAGCCGGCCTCGACGAGGGCGCGCTCCATCTTCTCGTTGCCGGTCTCGGTGAGGGCCGCGGTGCGCTGCTTCTCGTCGACCTCGTAGTCACCCTTGTCCAGCATCGGGATGAAGCGGTCGATGGTGGCGTAGAAGTCCGAGCGGTCGTCGAGCGGGCCGGAAATGATGAGCGGCGTGCGCGCCTCGTCGATGAGGATGGAGTCGACCTCGTCGACGATGGCATAGGCGTGACCGCGCTGGACCATCTCCTCGACGGAGTACTTCATGTTGTCGCGCAGGTAGTCGAAGCCATACTCGTTGTTGGTGCCGTAGGTGATGTCGCAGGCATAGGCCTCGCGGCGCTGCTGGTCGTCCAGGCCGTGGACGATGACGCCGGTGGTCATGCCAAGGAAGCCATAGACCTTGCCCATCCACTCGGCGTCGCGCTTGGCGAGATAGTCGTTGACGGTGACGACATGGACGCCCTTGCCGGCCAGAGCGTTGAGATAGACAGCGAGGGTGGCGACGAGGGTCTTGCCCTCGCCGGTCTTCATCTCGGCGATGGCGCCCTCGTGAAGCACGATGCCGCCGATCATCTGGACGTCGTAATGGCGCTGGCCCAGGACGCGCTTGGCCGCCTCGCGCACGGTGGCGAAAGCCGGGACGAGCAGGTCGTCGAGGCTCTTGCCGGCGGCGATCTGGGCGCGAAACTCGTCGGTCCGGGCCCGAAGGGCCTCGTCGGAGAGCTTCTCGAGCTCTGGCTCGAGGGCGGCGATCGCCTGGATACGGGGGCGGTAGCCCTTCACGCGACGGTCGTTGCCGTTGCCGAAGATCCTGCGGGCGAGCGCGGCGAGCATGAGGTGTCCTTCGCTTGGGGCGCGGTGAGCGGAGCCTGTCGAACCGGTTGGTCGTCCCAACCGTTCCGATGGTTCACTCCAGCGTCCGGCCCCGAGAGGGCGGGCGAGGGCGCCAGCGCGCCCCGTTCCGGGATCCCGGTGGGATGCCGTCGGCGCGCACGGAACGGACCGCGGCACACGACAACTCGGGACAGATATGGACGGTGCCGAGGGTTGTCAATTCGGCCCGAAACGGGCATTGCTGCGACAACCGGCGGGTCATGTCCCGCGCCGGCGCGGCGCCTCATGCGGGCGACCGTCGCAGGGCCACCTTCAAAGCGCCACAGGCTGGCGCTCCCATGACCGGGATCGTCCCCCGGACCCTTCTGCCACCCACAAGGCCGACCTCACGATGACAGCCCGCCTTCTCCTCTCCGCCGCCATGATGACCCTGGCGCTCGCCGCTCCCGCCCTGGCCCAGGCGCCGGCGCCCGCCGCTCCGGCGGCGCCCGCCCCGGCGCTGACCACTCCGGCCGATGGCATCCTCGCCCGCGTCCAGGGCGTCGAGATCCGCCAGGCCGACCTCGATGCGGCCGAGGAGGACATTGGCGGCCAGGCGACGGCGCAGATGAGCCCCGAGCAGAAGCGCGACTATCTGCTGTCCTTCGTCATCGACCTGACGCTGGCCGCCAAGGCCGCTGAGCAGCGCAACGTCCAGAACGGCCCGGATTTCGCGCGCAAGCTCACCTATTACCGCAACAAGCTGCTGGTCGAGACGTTGCTCAACGACGAGACGCGCACCCGCGTCACCGAGGCGGAGATGCGCAAGATCTATGACGAGCAGCGTGCCCGCATCACTCCTGAGGAAGAGGTCCGCGCCCGCCACATCCTTGTGGAGACCGAGGACGAGGCCAAGGCACTGATCGCCCAGATCCGCGGCGGCGCCAATTTCGAGACCATCGCGCGCGAGAAGTCCAAGGACCCGGGCGGCCAGCGCAACGGCGGCGATCTCGGCTTCTTCACCAAGGCGCAGATGGTGCCGGAATTCGCCGAGGCCGCCTTCGCCATGCAGCCGGGCCAGCTCTCTACCGCTCCGGTGAAGAGCCAGTTCGGCTGGCACATCATCAAGGTGGAGGAGCGCCGCCAGCGCGAGATCCCGAGCTTCGAGCAGGTGCGCGGCCAGATCGAGGATTTCCTCACCCGTCGCGTCCAGGCCGATCTCGTCCAGCGCCTGCGGTCCGAGGCGCAGGTCCAGCGCTTCGTCGCCCCGCTGCAGCCCCAGGCCCCGGCCCCGGGCGCCGCGCCGGCCACGCCGCGTCCCTGATCGCATCGACAGGCATTTCCAGGAGGGCCGGTCCCCGCGACCGGCCCTTCGTCGTTTCCACGGTCTGTTTCTGTTCGTTTCCGGCAGCCATACCGTTTCTTAAGCGCGCAGAGGCTATCACCGTCGCGGTGGACGCTCCGGCAGGGGCCGGCGCCCCGCGGGAGACCGCCTCGTGTCGGTGATGGGTTCCGAGGAAGCGCAGATGGGGCGCGGCGCCAAAACGCTGCTGTCCCCGGCCGGCGTCGCCGGACGCATCAAGGCCTTCCTCGGCGACAAATCCGACCAGTCCGTGGCCCAGCGCATGGCGGGCGCGGCCTTCGTCATCCGTGTCCTCTCCGCCGGCATCGCCTATGTCAGCCAGGTGCTCATGGCCCGCTGGATGGGCGGGTCGGAGTTCGGCACCTATGTCTCGGTCTGGGTCTGGGTGCTGCTGATCGGCCATTTCGCCAATGCCGGCCTCGCCTCGGCCGCCCAGCGCTTCCTGCCGGCCTATGCCGAAACCGGCGACGAGGCGGGCCTGCGCGGGTTCATTTCCGGGGCCCGCCGTCTCGGCTTCCTCATCGCCACCGCCGTCGCCGTCATCGGCCTCGCCGTCCTCTGGCAGTTCGGCGCCTGGCTCTCCGGCGACATGGTCATGCCGCTGGCGCTCGCGGCGCTCTGCCTGCCGATGTTCGTGCTGACCGACATCCAGGACGGCATCGCCCGCTCCTATAACTGGACCGACCTCGCACTCGGACCGCCCTATCTGATCCGCCCGGTGATCCTGCTCGCCACCATGGCGGGCGCCCATGTGGCGGGCTTCCCGACCAATGCGGTTGCCGCGATGGCCTGCGCCGTCGTCGCCACCTGGCTCGCCGCCGCCGCGCAGTTCCTGCTGCTCAACCGCCGCCTCGGCCGCGAGGTCGCGCCCGGTCCGAGCCGGATCGAGCCGCTCACCTGGCTCCGGACCAGCCTGCCGATCTTCCTCGTCGAGACCTTCTATCTCGCCCTCACCTACACCGACGTGGTGCTGCTGAAGCAGCTCGCGGGGCCAGAGGAGGTCGCGGTCTACTGGGCGGCGGTGAAGACGCTCGCCCTCGTCGCCTTCATCTATTTCGCGGTCGCGGCCGCCGCCGCGCACCGGTTCAGCGAGTATCACGTCGCCGGTGACCGGGAGAAGCTGGCGGATTTCCTGCGCGCCTCCATCCGCTGGACCTTCTTCCCCTCGCTCGCCGCCACCGTCGTCATCCTGGCGCTGGGCAAGCCCTTCCTGATGATGTTCGGGCCCGACTTCGTCGCCGGCTATCCCGCCATGTTCGTCGTCTCCATCGGCCTCCTTGCCCGCGCGGCTGTAGGCCCCGTGGAGCGGCTGCTGACAATGTCCGGCCACCAGACCGCCTGCGCGCTCATCTACGCGCTGGCCTTCGGCACCGCGGTGGTGCTGTGCTTCGTGCTCATCCCGCCGCTCGGCATGATGGGCGCCGCGATCGCCACGGCCACTGCCCTGACGCTGGAATCGATCCTGCTGCTGTGGATCACCACGGCGCGGCTCGGCCTCTCCCTCGGGTTCTGGTCCAGGCCGGCTACCGCATGACCATGCTGGACACGCGCCTCGCACCGACGGTCTCGCCGCCGCTGCAGCCGGAAGCCGGCCCCTCCGGCATGGGCGCGGTCGCCCTCCACTGGGTTCCGGCGACGGACTGGGACGCGATCCAGGCCGACTGGCGGCGCCTCGCCGCGAGCGGCGAGGGGCCCGTCTTCCTCGCGCCCGCCTTTGCGCTTGCCGCCCGCACCATCGATCCTCGGGACCTTGGCGCCTTCGTCGTGACGCGCGACGGCGCCTGGATCGGCCTTGTCGCCGGGCGCTTCGGGCTCCGCGGCTCTCTCTTCTCGCTCTGGACCCACCCTTACGCGCCCTCCGGCGGGATGATGACCCGTCCCGGCGAAGCCGCGACCGTGATGGGCGCCGTCATGGTCGACCTGGCGCGCCGCGGTGTTGCGGCCCTCCACTGGCCGATGGCCGATGATGCGACCTGGAGCGCGGCGGCTCCGGCGCTGGCCGGCCGTGCCGTCGCCGTCCTCGACAGCCACCGCCGCGCCGTCCTGATCACGAACGCCCCGCCGCTGTCCAAGGATCACCGGCGCCTTGCCCGGCGGCTTGCCGAGACGGGCCGCCTTGAGACCGTGTCCACCGCAACCGGCCATGACATCGATAAGGTGCTCGATGCCTATCTCGCGCTGGAAGCCGAGGGCTGGAAAGGCCGCGCCGGCACCGCCATGGCGGGGAATCCGGTCACGGCCAGCTTCTTCCGGGCTGCCGTCGGCGGCCTCGCCCGGGCCGGGCAGGCGCGCATCGACCTCATGCTCTGCGACGACAGGCCGATCGCGGCGGGCGTCGTGCTGCGGTCCGGTGTGCGCGCCTGGTACTGGAAGACAGCCTATGACGAGGCCTTCGCGCGCTACTCGCCGGGCCTCCTGCTCTCCCATGCCATCGGCGAGGCGACCCTCGCCGAACCGGGCATCGCGCTGGTCGATTCCTGTGCCGTTCAGGGCCATCCGATGATCGACCGCATCTGGCCGGAGCGCATGGCGATCACCAGCCGCCTCGTCGCCGTGCAGGACGGATCGCCGGGCTGGCGCTTTCATGCGGTGGTCGCGCTGAAACGCGGCCTGATCGACGCCAAGGCGCGCGCCAAGCGCCTCCTGAAGCGCTGAGGCTCAGGCGCGGTCGCGCAGCAGACGCCGGATCACCTTGCCCGTGGTGGTCATCGGCAACTCGTCGATGAACTCCACCTCGCGCGGATAGGAATGGGCGGACATGCGCGTCCGCACGAAGTCGCGGATGTCGCCGGCGAGCTCCGCGGAAGGCTCGATGCCGCTCTTCAGCACGACGAAGGCCTTGACGATCTCGGTGCGCAGCTCGTCGGGCTTGCCCACGGCAGCAGCGAGCGAGACGGCGGGATGCTTCAGCAGCGTGTCCTCGATCTCGCCGGGACCGATGCGGTAGCCCGCCGAGGTGATGACGTCGTCGTCGCGGCCGACGAAGTGGATATAGCCGTCATCGTCGGCGTGGCCCTGGTCGCCGGTGGTCATCCAGTCGCCGATGAACTTGTCGCGCGTCGCCTCCGGCCGCCCCCAGTACTCCAGGAACATCACCGGGTCGGGCCGGCGCACGGCGATCTGGCCGGTCTCGCCGGGATTGCAGACCGAGCCATCGGCGCGGATCACCGCCACGCCATGGCCGGGCACCGGCTTGCCGATGGCGCCTGCGCGCGAGACGCCGAGCGCACCAGAGGAGGCGAGGACGAGGTTGCACTCGGTCTGGCCGTAGAACTCGTTGATCGTGAGCCCCAGCGCCTCGCGGCCCCAGTCATAGGTCGGCGCGCCGAGGGCCTCGCCGCCGGAGGCGAGGGTGCGCAGCTTCAGGTCGTGGCGTGCACGCGGATTGTCGACCGAACGCAGCATGCGCAGGGCAGTGGGCGGCACGAAGGCGTTGCGCACCTCCATCTCGGCCATCAGCGCAAAGGCCTCGTCGGCGTCGAACTTCTCGAACTTCCGCGCGACGACCGGCACGCCGAAATGCAGGGCAGGGAGGAGGATGTTGAGGAGGCCGCCCGCCCAGGCCCAGTCGGCTGGCGTCCACATGCGGTCGCCCGGCTGCGGGAAGCCGTCATGGGGCATCTGCACGCCCGGCAGATGGCCGAGCAGGACGCGGTGGGCATGCAGCGCGCCCTTGGGCTGGCCGGTCGTGCCGGAGGTGTAGATCATCAGCGCCGGGTCGTCCGCCGCCGTATCCACGGGCGTGAAGGCCGGCGAGGCCTTCTCCAGGGCCGCATAGAAATCATCGACGCCATCGGCGCCGCCGTCCACCGAGAGCATGACGGAGAGCTCGCCGAGCTGGTCGCGGATCTGCGCGACCTTGGCGACCCCCTCGGAATTGGTGACGAGGGCCCGCGCGCCTGAATTGCCGAGGCGATAGGCCAGCGCATCGATGCCGAACAGGGCGGCGAGCGGCACGGCAATGGCGCCCATCTTGTAGATGGCGATGTGGGTGATGGCGGCCGCCGCCCCTTGCGCCAGCACCAGCGCGACACGGTCGCCGCGCTTGATCCCGCGCGCGGCGAGGACATTGGCGAGGCGGTTCGAGGCTTCTTCCAGCCGGCCATAGGTGACCGGCTCCACCCGCCCGTCCGGCTTCTTCCAGAGGATGGCCACGCGATCCGGCTCGGCTGTCGCCCAGCGGGTGCAGACATCGGTGCCGATATTGTAGCGGTCCGGCACGGCCCAGCGGAACGCGCGGACCAGGGCATCGTAATCGCTGTGGGGAGGCAACATGGCGGGCACTCTCACGGGGGCCGTTTTGCTACTCCACCGGGCGCTTGCGGTCGAGTCAGCCCTCCGTCGGGGCGCATCGGCGGGCGCTAGGCCCGCCGTTCCGGATCAGGCGCCCGTCACCCGACGCCGGTGCAGGCGCCAGAGCAGGATGGCACCAAGGCCCAGCCAGACGACATAGGCGGCGTGGCGGAAGAGGATGGGCCCGGGACCGGTCTGGCCGATGATGAGCGCCATGTCGAAGAAGGGCAGGGTGGCGCCGATGCCGAACATCAGCCCCAGCGCCGCGACATTGCCCAGCGCGGCGAAGGTAATGGCGAGAATGCCGAGCAGCATGGTGCGGCTGCCATAGACCTGGACCCAGAGCGCGTCGGTGACGCCCAGTGCGGGGAGGCCGAAGCCGCCCGACGTGGTCAAGGGGATCGCCATGGCCCGCAGGCCCAGGACGACGAAGGCGAGGCCGGACAGGGCGGCGAAGATGAGGGCCGGCTCGCGCCAGAAGGGGCGGGCGGTCGGGCTCTGGGCTGACGGCATGGGAGCGTCGGTCATCGGGGTGTCTCCTCTCGTGGGGCATGAACCACTATAAATAACGATCGCTATCTTTCAAGAGAAAAGATAACGATCGCTCTCGATGGAGGATTGGCCATGCGGATGACCGATGAGCAGAAGGCTGCGGCGCGGGCGGTGATCGTCACGGCGGCCGGTCGACGGTTCCGCGTCGATGGCATGGCCGGGGTCGGGATCGATGCGCTTGCCCGCGAAGCCGGGCAGACCTCGGGTGCGATCTATGCCCATTTCGCCTCGAAGGCGGCGGTCTTCGCCGCGGTGGTCGATGCGGGGCTGGTCCGGTTGCGCGCGGGCATGGACCGCTGTCGGGCGGCAGGGACGGGCTGGGCGAGGGTCTTCGCGCGGCAATATCTCTCCGCGCCGCATCGCGACCAGATCGCCGAGGGCTGCCTGTTGCCGAGCCTCAGCGCGGATGTCGCCCGCGGTGGCGCGGAACTGCGCGCCGACTATGCCGCGGCCCTCGACACTGCCATCGCGACGCTTGCCGAGGGTTGTCCGGGCGCGACGCCTGAGGAGCGGCGGGCGCAGGCGATCCAGGTCCTGGTGCTGGGCGCGGGAGGCCTTCTCCTGTCCCGCGCCGTGCCGCCGGGAACCCTCGCGGATGAGATCCTTGCGGCGGCGGATCAGGCGGCCGGGACGCTGCTGGGCCCCGTCGCCTGAGCCTCACGCTGCCTAAGCCTTACGCTGCCTGCTTGGCTCCGTCGCCGACGATGCGGACGATGTCCGCCATGATGGCGTTGAGCTGGAAGTCCTTCGGCGTATAGACCGCCGCGACGCCGGCGCCGCGCAGCACCGTCTCATCCTCGGGCGGGATGATGCCGCCGACGATGACCGGCACGTCGTCCAGCCCTTCCGCGCGCATCCGCTCCATCACCTCGGTGACGAGCGGGATGTGGCTGCCGGAGAGGATCGACAGGCCGACGACATGGACGCCCTCCTCGAGCGCGGCGTTGACGATCTCGGCGGGGGTCAGGCGGATGCCCTCGTAGACCACCTCCATGCCGCAGTCGCGGGCGCGCACGGCGATCTGCTCGGCGCCGTTGGAATGGCCGTCGAGGCCCGGTTTGCCGACGAGGAACTTCAGGCGGCGGCCGAGGGCACGCGAGACCTTCTCCACCTCGTCGCGGATGGGGGCAAGGTCGCCGGTCTCGGCGCGGGCGGCGCGGCCGACACCGGTCGGGGCCCGGTACTCGCCGAAGACCTCGCGCAGCACCTGGCCCCATTCGCCGGTGGTGACGCCGGCCTTTGCGGCGGCGATGGAGGGCTCCATGACGTTGCGGCCTTCCTGCGCGGCGGCGCGCAGGTCGGCGAGCGCCTTCTCGACGGCCTTGGCGTCCCGGGCGGCGCGCCAGGCCTTGAGACTCTCGACCTGGGCAGCCTCGACGGCGGGATCCACGACCATGATCGAGCCTTCGCCGGTGGTGAGCGGGGAGGGTTCGGTCTCGGTGAAGCGGTTGACGCCGATCACCACCTGTTCGCCGCTCTCGATGGATTCGAGCCGGCGCGTGTTGCTCTCGACGAGCTTCGATTTCATGTAGGGCACGGCGGCAATCGCCCCGCCCATCTCGCCGATGCGCTGCATCTCGGCGCTGGCCTCGGCCTTGAGCTCAGCCACCTTGGCAGCGACGACCGGGTTGCCGTCGAAGAGATCACCGAATTCGAGCAGGTCGGTCTCATAGGCGAGGATTTGCTGCAGGCGCAGCGACCATTGCTGGTCCCAGGCGCGCGGCAGGCCGAGCGCCTCGTTCCAGGCCGGCAGCTGCAGGGCGCGGCAGCGCGCCTTTTTGGAGATGGTCACCGCCAGCGCCTCGATAAGGATGCGGTAGACGTTGTTCTCGGGCTGCTGCTCGGTGAGGCCGAGCGAGTTCACCTGCACGCCGTAGCGGAAGAGCTTGTGCTTGGGGTCGGTGACGCCATAGCGGGTCTCGACCAGCTCCTCCCAGAGCTCGACGAAGGCGCGCATCTTGCACATCTCGGTGACGAACCGCATGCCGGCGTTCACGAAGAAGGAGATGTGGCCCACCACCTCGCCGAAGCCGCCCTCGGGCACCTCGCCGGAGGCTTTCACCGTGTCGAGGATGGCGATGGCATTGGCCAGCGAGAAGGCAAGCTCCTGGACCGGCGTCGCCCCGGCCTCCTGCAGGTGGTAGGAGCAGACGTTCATCGGGTTCCACTTCGGCATCTCGGCCGTCGTGAACAGGATCGTGTCCTTGGTGAGCCGGAGCGAGGGCTCGGGCGGGAACACATAGGTTCCGCGCGAGAGATATTCCTTCAGGATGTCGTTCTGCGTCGTTCCCGAAAGCTTGGCCCGCGGTGCGCCGGTTTCATCCGCCACCGCCACATAGAGCGCCAGTAGCCATGCGGCGCAGGCATTGATGGTCATGGAGGTGTTCATCTCGGCGAGCGGGATGCCGTCGAACAGCGTCCGCATGTCGCCGAGATGGGAGACGGGCACGCCGACCTTGCCGACCTCGCCGCGGGCGAGGACATGGTCGGCGTCGTAGCCGGTCTGGGTCGGCAGGTCGAAGGCGACGGAGAGGCCCGTCTGGCCCTTGGCGAGATTGGTGCGGTAGAGGGCGTTCGACTTGGCCGCCGTGGAATGACCCGCATAGGTGCGGATCAGCCAGGGTTTGTCGCGCTTGTCGTTGCTGCGCACTGTCGCCTCCCGAGCGGTTATTTCCCTTATTCTCGTCCGGGCTGCGAATTATTGCAATGCAGCGAAAGGCGGGCTCCGACGGTCCGTCACGCCCTTCGGATCACTCCCACCACGACGAGCAGGATCACCGCCCCGAGCGTGGCGCTGATGATGGCCGAGACAAGGCCGCTGCCGAGCGACACGCCGAGGCGGGGAAAGAGCCAGGTGGCGATGAGCGCGCCGAGAATGCCGATGACGATGTTGCCGATGAGGCCGAAGCCGAAGCCCTTGACGATGAGGCCGGCGAGCCAGCCGGCGACGGCGCCGACGATGATGAGGACGAAAAGGCTTTCGATGGGCATGGATCCGGTCCTTTGGACGCGAAGCGGGGCGGCACCCCTCCGGCGCCGCATCTGTACCGCTGCGTTCGCCTCAACGCGCCAGATGGCGTCGGGGTCCCGGCCGGAACGGTAAAATCTGCACCGCGCTGCCGCTCTCCGGTCTTCTCCGCAGGTCGCCGCCTCCGCCGAAAGTTGGTAGTTTGCCCCCTTGGCGCGAGGGTGTTTCGCACTTGCGCAAGAATGCTGCACTGCACATACTCGCCCCTCCAAGCGCCCCGGAAGAGAAGGCGCCCGACCCCGAGGTAACACCAATGGCAGCCGCTGCTCCCACTCCCCAGTCGCGTCCCGTGAAGGATCTCTACGAGTTCGGCGAGGTCCCGCCGCTCGGCCACGTGCCGGCGCAGATGTACGCCTGGGCCATCCGCAAGGACCGCCACGGACCGCCGGAGCAGTCCTTCAAGGTGGAAGTGGTCCCGACCTGGGAGCTCGGCGAGGACGAGGTCCTGCTCTACGTCATGGCCGGCGGCGTCAACTACAACGGCATCTGGGCGGGCCTCGGCCAGCCGATCTCGCCGCTCGACGGCCACAAGCATCCCTTCCATATCGCCGGCTCCGACGCGGCCGGCGTCGTCTGGGCGGTGGGCTCGAAGGTGAAGCGCTGGAAGGTCGGCGACGAGGTCATCGTCCACTGCAACCAGGATGACGGCGACGACGAGGAGTGCAACGGCGGCGACCCGATGTTCTCCACCAGCCAGCGCATCTGGGGCTACGAGACGCCGGACGGCGCCTTCGCCCAGTTCTGCCGGGTGCAGTCGCGCCAGCTCATGGAAAAGCCCAAGCACCTGCCCTGGGAAGAGGCCGCCTGCTACACGCTGACGCTGGCCACCACCTACCGCATGCTCTTCGGCCACCCGCCGCACACGCTGAAGCCCGGCGACAACGTGCTGGTCTGGGGCGCCTCGGGCGGTCTCGGCGTCTTCGCCGTGCAGCTCGTCGCGGCGGCCGGCGCCAATGCCATCGGCATCATCTCGGACGAGACCAAGCGCGACTATGTCATGCAGCTGGGCGCCAAGGGCGTCATCAACCGCAAGGACTTCGCCTGCTGGGGCCAGATGCCCACCGTCGGCACCGACGAGTACAACACCTGGCTGAAGGAGGCCCGCCGCTTCGGGAAGGCGATCTGGGACATCACCGGCAAGAAGGACGTCGACATTGTCTTCGAGCATCCGGGCGAGGCGACCTTCCCGGTGTCCTGCCTCGTGGCCAAGCGCGGCGGCATGATCGTCTTCTGCGCCGGCACCTCCGGCTTCAACATCACCTTCGACGCCCGCTATGTCTGGATGCGGCAGAAGCGCGTGCAGGGCTCGCACTTCGCCCATCTGAAGCAGGCCGCCGCCGCCAACCAGTTCGTCGTGGACCGGCGCGTCGATCCCTGCATGAGCGAGCTCTTCCCCTGGGACAAGATCCCGGCGGCCCATGCGCTGATGCTCGCCAACAAGCACGCGCCCGGCAACATGGCGGTGCTGGTCAACTCGCCGAAGCCCGGCCTGCGCACGCTCGATGACGTCATCGAGGCGACGGGGGGCTGAGGTTTCGTCCGGCGCCATCGCCGTCATGCCCGGCCCTGTGCCGGGCATCCACGACTTTGCTTCAGACGGCGGTGTTCACGTCGTGGATGGCCGGGAAGCCCGGCCATGACGGTGTGGCGGCTGTGGCGCGCGATCAGCCGGGCTGCGGCCCGTCGTAGCCCTCGATGACGATGGCATCCATCTCGGCACCGCCCTTCTGCTCGGCGCGGGCGGCCTGGTATTCCGGGGAGTGCCAGCAGGCGACCGCCTGTTCGTAGCTCGGAAACTCGATGACGACGTTGCGCGAGCGGCTCGTGCCGACCAGCGTCTCGAACTTGCCGCCGCGCACGACGAAGCGGCCGCCGAACTTGGCGAAGGCGATGCCGTTCTTGGCGACGTAGTTCTTGTAGGATTCCGTGTCGTGGACATCGACGCGGGCGATCCAGTAGCCCTTGGCCATGGGTGTTCCTCCTTCTTGGGGGCGCCACCATTCGATGGGTCGCCCTTTGATGGCAAGAGGGGATGGCCTGTCGCGGCTTGAAGCGGTCCTGCTTGATGGGAACAGTGATCCGGTCGCCCGGTTTGGTCGTCATGGGGTCATGGCCCTGAACGCCCGGAGGCAGCCATGTCGATGTCAGTGCTACCGAAGCTGCTGAGGTTCCTCCTCGTCCATGCGGCGATCGGCTTTGCCATTGCCGGGCTCTTCGTCATGGCCCTCGTCGGCTTCGACATTGGCGGCTTCGGCTCGCTGGTCGGCCGCTCCTCCGTCGCGCCGCTGGCGCTCGGCGTGCTGACCGCCTTCCTCGGCCTCACCTTCGCCAGCGTTCAGATGGGCGTGGCGATCATGCTCCTGCCGAAGGACCACGAGGATGGCCGCGGCGGCGGCACGGGACGTCCGGCGGCGCTCGTTCCGGTCCGCATCGGGGCCGTGCCGAGGCGCTGAACGCCCCACCTCTTGTTTCGCCCGCCCTTCTCCTGTATAGGCCCGGCTCTTCGGATCGCCCGGCTGATCAAGGGCTGCCGTGGCGATCCCGAAAGCTCATTCTCGAGCCTTCAGAGGTGTTGGCCCTCCCTGCCAAGGGGAAGGCTAAGGCGCCTCGCAACGATACAAGAGAGCCAAATGCCCAAGATGAAGACGAAGTCGGGCGCCAAAAAGCGCTTCAAGATCACGGCGACCGGCAAGGTGATGTACACCCAGTCCGGCAAGCGCCACGGCATGATCAAGCGGTCCAACAAGCAAATCCGCGAGCATCGCGGCACCACTGCCCTGTTCGAGACCGATGCCTACAACGTCAAGCGGTACTTCCTGCCGAACGGCTGATCGACCCGTTTCGCGAAGAACCTCCACGAGATTGTAAGAGAGATCAGCCATGGCCCGCGTCAAAAGGGGCGTCACGTCCCACGCCAAGCATAAGAAGGTCCTGAAGGCCGCCTCCGGCTTCCGGGGTCGCCGCAAGAACACCATCCGCGCCGCAAAGGCTGCCGTCGACAAGTCGATGCAGTACGCGACGCGTGACCGTCGCAACAAGAAGCGCAACTACCGCGCCCTGTGGATCCAGCGCATCAACGCTGCTGTCCGCGAGCACGGCCTGACCTATTCGCGCTTCATCGCCGGCCTCATCGGCGCCGGCATCGCCGTCGACCGCAAGGTCCTCTCCGACCTCGCCATCACGGCGCCGGAGGGTTTTGCGGCCCTGGTCGAAAAGGCCAAGGGATCGCTGCCGGCGAACGCCTGATCCTCCTCTCGGGGATCACGACATCAAAGCCCGCGCGACCCTCCCCGGGGGGTGGCGCGGGCTTTGTCCTTTCACGGACTGAAGCGACGCTTTCGTGCGCACGGTGAGGACATGCAGGGACTGACGGCCGAGATCATCAAGGGGCTCTGGTACGTGGCGCTGCCGGGCCGCGACCTCAAAGCCGGCGCGATGACGGCGAAGACGCTGCTCGGCGAGCCGATGCTGTTCGGCCGCACCGCCTCGGGCGAGGTCTTCGCGCTGCGCGATGCCTGCCCGCATCGCGGCATTCCGCTGCGCTATGGCACCTTCGACGGCACCTCTGTCCAGTGCTGCTACCACGGCTGGCGCTTCGACAAGACGGGCACCTGCGTGGAGATCCCGTCGCTGCGCGAGGGCCAGCAGATGGACCTCTCGAAGATCTGCACGCCCTCCTACCCCTGCGTCGAGAGCCAGGGCCTCGTCTGGGTCTTCGTGCCGCGCGCCGGCGAGACGCCGGCCGAGGCGGGCTATCCCGCGCCGCCGCTGATGCCCGATTTCGACGCGGGCGAGGCGCCGCGCTTCCACTGCATGCTGCCCTTCCACTGCTCGATGGACCATGCCGCCTTCGGGCTCATGGACCCGACCCACGCGGCCTATGTCCACACCTCCTGGTGGTTCAAGAAGGGCGCCAAGAAGCTCCGGCCGAAGGAGAAGGTCTTCGCGCCCTCCGAGCTCGGCTGGTCGATGGTGCGCCACGAACTTCCCCCCCAGAACATCGCCTACAAGATCCTCGGCACCCCGGTGACCACCGAGATCAGCTACATGCTGCCGGGCCTTCGGATCGAGAACATCCGCGGCTCGAAGATGCAGGCGACAGGGCTCACCGCCATCACGCCCGTCAACGAGGGCGAGACCGAGGTGCACCAGTTCTTCTGGGTCTCCGCCGGCTGGCTCTCGGCGGCGAAGCCCCTGGTCGAGCATCTCATGCGCGTCTTCCTCGACCAGGACCGCGTCGTGGTGATCCGCCAGCGCGAGGGCCTCGTCCATGATCCCAAGCTCATGCTCATCAACGATGCCGATACCCAGGCGCGCTGGTGGATGCGGGTGAAGGACGCCTTCGTGAAGGCGCAGGCCGACGGCAAGCCCTTCGAAAATCCCATCCAGCCGATGACGCTCCGCTGGCGCAGCTGAGGCGCTTGACCGCGCCCCCGCCAGCCGCCAAACGACACCAGCCCGATAGCCCGTGTGACCCGATGACCGATCTTTCCACGCTCGAAAACGACCTGATGGCCCAGATCGCGGCATCCGCCGACGAGGCCGCGCTGGAGGCGGTGCGCGTCGCCGCCCTCGGCAAGAAGGGCTCGATCTCCGCCCTGCTCGCGACCCTCGGCCAGATGGCCCCGGAGGAGCGCAAGACCGCCGGCGCCGCCATCAACCAGGTGAAGGACCGCGTCACGGAAGCGCTGACCGCCCGGCGCGACGTGCTGAAGGCCGCGGCCCTCGATGCGCGGCTTGCCGCCGAGACGATCGACGTGACGCTGCCCGTGCGCGAGAGCCCGACCGAGGCGGGGCGCATCCACCCGATCAGCCAGGTGATGGATGAGCTCACTGCCATCTTCGCCGATATGGGCTTCGCCATCGCCGAAGGCCCGGATATCGAGACGGACGACTACAATTTCACCAAGCTGAACTTCCCCGAGGGCCATCCGGCCCGCGAGATGCACGACACGTTCTTCTTCAACCCGAAGGCGGATGGCGAGCGCCTGCTGCTGCGCACCCACACCTCGCCGGTGCAGGTCCGCACCATGCTGTCGAAGAAGCCGCCCATCCGCGTCATCTGCCCGGGCCGCACCTATCGCTGCGACAGCGACCAGACCCACACGCCGATGTTCCACCAGGTCGAGGGCCTGGTCATCGACAAGGGCAGCCACATCGGCCACCTCAAGTGGATCCTCGAGGAGTTCTGCAAGGCCTTCTTCGAGGTCGACAGCGTGAAGATGCGCTTCCGCCCCTCCTTCTTCCCCTTCACCGAACCGTCGATGGAGGTGGACATCCAGTGCAACCGCCAGGGCGGCGAGGTGCGCTTCGGCGAAGGCGAGGACTGGCTGGAGATCCTCGGCTGCGGGATGGTCCATCCCAACGTCATCCGCAATTGCGGGCTCGATCCCGACATCTACCAGGGGTTCGCCTGGGGCATGGGGATCGATCGCATCGCCATGCTGAAATACGGCATCAACGACCTCCGCCAGTTCTTCGAGGCCGACGTGCGCTGGCTGAGCCATTACGGCTTCCGCCCGCTCGACCTGCCGACGCTGGCCGGCGGCCTGTCGAGCTGAGGGGAGACATCCGATGAAGTTCACGCTCTCCTGGCTCAAGGACCATCTCGAGACCGAGGCCTCCCTCGCCGAGATCACCGAGACGCTCACCCGCATCGGCCTCGAGGTCGAGGCGGTGGATGATCCCGGCGCGAAGCTCGCCGCCTTCACCATCGCCTATGTCGTCTCGGCCGAGCAGCACCCGAACGCCGACCGCCTGCGCGTCTGCATGGTGGATACGGGCGAGGGCGCCCCGGTGCAGGTCGTCTGCGGCGCGCCGAATGCCCGCACCGGCATGAAGTCGGTCTTCTCGCCGCCCGGCACCTACATTCCCGGCAAGGACATCACGCTGGGGGTCGGCACGATCCGGGGCGTCGAGAGCCGCGGCATGCTCTGCTCGGCGGCCGAGCTGCAGATCTCCGAGGACCATGACGGCATCATCGACCTGCCGGCCGATGCGCCGGTCGGCGCCCGCTATGTCGACTGGGCCCACCTCTCCGATCCGGTCATCGAGATCAACCTGACGCCGAACCGTCCGGACTGCACCTCGATCCACGGCATTGCCCGCGACCTCGCGGCGGCCGGCCTCGGCAAGCTCAAGACCGACGTGGTCCAGCCGGTGAAGGGCGCCTTCCCGAACCCGCAGAAGGTCTCGCTCGCCTTCGCCCAGGGCGAGGAGAAGTACTGCCCGGCCTTCGCGCTGCGCCTGGTGCGCGGCGTCAAGAACGGCCCGTCGCCGGAATGGATGCAGCGGCGCCTCAAGGCCATCGGCCTTCGCCCGATCAATGCCCTCGTCGATGTCACCAATTACGTGACCTTCGACCGCGGCCGCCCGCTCCACGTCTTCGACGCCAAGAAGGTGAAGGGCACGCTGGTCGTCCGCCGCTCGCAGGCGGGCGAGACCGTGCTCGGCCTTGACGGCCGCGTCTATGGCTTCACCGGCAACGAGACCGTCATCGCCGATGACAATGGCGTCGAGAGCATTGCCGGCGTCATGGGCGGCGAGCATTCCGGCTGCGACGAGGGCACCACCGACGTGCTGATCGAGTCGGCGCTGTGGGACCCGATGGACATCGCCCGCACCGGCCGCAGCCTCGGCATCGTCACCGATGCGCGCTATCGCTTCGAGCGCGGCGTCGATCCGAACTTCACGCTGTCGGGCGTCGAGCTGGCCACCCGCCTCGTCATGGACATGTGCGGCGGCGTGCCCTCCGAGGTGACGCTCGAGGGCGCCATTCCCGATACCGGCTTCGTCATCAACTTCCCGCTGAACGAGACCAAGCGCCTCACCGGCCTCGAGGTCTCCGATCGGGAGCAGAAGCGCATCCTCGAGCATCTCGGCTTCGACGTCTCCGGCAATGGCCCGATGATCAAGGTCTCGCCGCCCTCGTGGCGGCCGGACGTGCATGGCAAGGCCGACATCGCCGAAGAGGTGATGCGCATTGCCGGCGTCGACCGCGTGCCCTCCACCCCGCTCGACCGCGGCGGAACGGTGCCGAAGCCGGTGCTGACCCTCATCCAGAAGCGCACGCGCATCGCCAAGCGCACCCTTGCCAGCCGCGGCATGGTCGAGGCGGTGACCTGGAGCTTCATCTCGAAGGCGCAGGCGGAGCTCTTCGGCGGCGGCCAGCCGGCGCTGGCGCTCGCCAATCCCATCGCCTCCGATCTCTCGGACATGCGGCCGACCCTGCTCGTCGGCCTTGCCACCGCCGCCCAGCGCAATGCCGATCGCGGCTATGGCGACGTGGCGCTGTTCGAGGTCGGCCAGGTGTTCAAGGGCGACCGCCCCGAGGACCAGTTCATTGCCGCCACGGGCCTGCGCCGTGGCCTTGCCAAGCCCGCTGGCGCCGGTCGCCACTGGCAGGGTTCGGCTGCGGCTGACGTCTACGACATCAAGGCTGATGCGATGGCGGTGCTCGCCGCCGCCGGCGCGCCGATGGCCGGCATCCAGGTGGTGCAGGGCGGTCCGGCCTGGTTCCATCCCGGCCGCTCCGGCACGTTCCAGATGGGTCCGCAGACGGTGTTCGGCGCCTTCGGCGAGCTGCATCCGCGGGTGCTCGAGGCGCTCGACGTGAAGGGCCCGGTGCTCGCCTTCGAGCTCATCCTTGACAAGCTGCCGCCGCCCAAGGCGCGCCCGACCCGGGCGAAGCCGCAGCTCGTCCTGTCGCCCTTCCAGCCGGTGGAACGCGACTTCGCCTTCCTGGTCGACCGGACGGTGAAGGCCGGCGATCTCGTCAAGGCGGCGCAGGGCGTGGACAAGCAGCTCATCACCGGCGTGCAGGTCTTCGACGTCTACGAGGGCAAGGGCATCGACGAGGCGAAGAAGTCGGTCGGCATCGCGGTGACGCTGCAGCCGAAGGACAAGACGCTGACCGATGCCGAGATCGACGCGGTGGCCGCGAAGATCGTCGCCGAGGTGACCAAGAAGACCGGCGGCACGCTGCGGGCGTGAGGTCAGGTGCTTCGGCTTCACCTCTCCCCGGCGGGGAGAGGTCGGCGCGCAGCGCCCGCTGAACTGGGCTTGCACGTCGCAAGTGCGTCCTTCGAGGCTCGTCCGGGACGATGCTGTCGCATCGCCCGGATTCGCACCTCAGGATGAGGATGTGGGAGACTTGCAGTCCGGCCGGTTCAAGGCCAACTGCTCCCTTGAGTATGCCTGCGGCCTGCCAACCTCCACCTCCCTCATCCTGAGGTGCGAGCGCAGCGAGCCTCGAAGGACGCACTTCGGTGATGCAGCCCTTCGCCCTCAGACGATCTCGCTTACTGTGAACACGCCGGCGAACCGGTCCGCCAGCGCGGCGAGTTCGGCCGTGTGCAGGCTCGCCGCATCGATGACGCCGCCGCCGGGCTTCGGCAAGTCGCGTGTGGCGCAGGCATCCGCGGCAATCGCCGCGGCATAGCCGAGGTCGAGGGCGGCGCGCGCCGTCGACGACACGCACATATGGGTCATGAAACCGGCGAAGATCAGCGTCGGGCCGGGCGGACCCACCAACTCCTGCAGGTTGGTGCCGGAGAACGAGTTCGGCCGCGGCTTCTCCACCACGGCCTCTCCGGCCACGGGCGCGACCGCGTCGACGATGGCGCCGCGATGGGCCTCGCGGTCGAAGAGCGAGCCCTTGCCACCCTTGTGGGCGACGTGGACGACCTTGGCGCCGGCCGCCCGGGCGCGGGCCAGCAGGTCGGCCGCCTTCTGCACCGCCGGCGCAGCTCCGGGGAGGGCGATGGGGCCTTCCAGATATTCGTTCTGGATGTCGATGAGGACGAGGATGGACTCGGCAAGTTTCGGCGGCTGGGGCGAGCGTCCGGCGAGCTCGAGCAGGGTTTTCGGCGCGGTCATGGCTTTGCCTCGGGCAGCGGAGAGGGGCGCGCATCAAAGGCGCTCGACGCACCGGCGTAAACCGCGGCGCGAGCGGGGGCCTCATGCGTGGTACGCGCGGGGTGACAGGGCGGTGTCGCAGGCCTAGCGTGGCCGCCTCGCTGCGGCACAGGATCCCCATGCACCCGCTTCTTCGCCCCTCCGGCACGGCCGGCGCCACCTCCGTGACCTTCGTCACGCCCAAGACCTTTGCCGCGGTGAAGGCCCGGCTGAGGCCCGCGCAGCAGACCTTCCTGGAGGCGACGGGCTTCGAGCCGAAGTCCGGCCGTACGGCCATCCTTCCCGACGCCAAGGGCGCGGTGGGTGCGGTGCTGTTCGGCATCGAGCCGGAGGACGCGCGCCATCGCGATCCGCTGCTCGTCGGCAAGCTGCCCGGCCAGCTTCCGGCCGGCCTCTACCACTTCGCCAACGACCCCGGCGACCTGACCCGCGCCGCCTTTGCCTGGATCGCCGGGCAATACCGCTTCTCCCGCTACAAGAAGGGGTCGGCGAAGGAGGTGCTGCTCGTCGTGCCCTCCGGCGTCGACGGCGAGGCGGTGACGCAGGCCGCCGAGGCGACGACCATCGCGCGCGACCTCATCAACACGCCGGCCAACGACCTCGGCCCGGCGGAGCTCGAGACCGCGATCCGCGACCTCGCCAAGCGCCACCGCGCCAAGGTGACCGCCATCGTCGGCGATGATCTCCTCAAGCAGAACTTCCCGATGATCCATGCGGTGGGCGCTGCCTCGCCGCGGGCGCCGCGCCTCGTCGACCTCGTCTGGGGCAACGAGAAGCATCCGAAGGTGACGCTGGTCGGCAAGGGGGTCTGCTTCGACACGGGCGGGCTCGACCTCAAGCCCTCCTCCTCCATGCTGCTGATGAAGAAGGACATGGGCGGCGCGGCGGCGGCCATCGGCCTCGCGCATATGATCATGGCGGCGCGCCTTCCCGTCCGGCTGCGGCTTCTTGTGCCGGCTGTGGAGAATGCCGTTGCCGGCAACGCGTTTCGTCCGGGCGATGTCTTCCCGACCCGCAAGGGCCTCACCGTCGAGATCGGCAACACCGATGCCGAAGGGCGGCTCATCCTCTGCGATGCGCTGACCCTCGCCGACGAGGAGGCACCGGTGATCCTTGCCGATTTCGCCACGCTCACGGGCGCGGCGCGGGTGGCGCTCGGGCCGGACCTGCCGCCGGTCTATACCCATGACGACGCGTTGGCCGCAGAGCTCGCCGCGGCGGGAATGGCGGTGGGCGATCCGGTCTGGCGGCTGCCGCTCTGGCAGCCCTATGCGAGCGGCCTCGACAGCAAGGTCGCCGACATGAACAACGTCACGACCGGCGGCTTTGCGGGCTCGATCACGGCGGCGCTCTATCTCGCCCGCTTCGTCGAGAAGGCGGGAAGCTGGCTGCATGCCGATGTCTTCGGCTGGGTGCCGTCGGAGAAGCCCGGGCGGCCGCAGGGCGGCGAGATGCAGGCGGCGCGGGCGCTGTTCGAGGTGCTGAAAAGCCGGTTCGGGTGAGCACCAGAGAAGAATAGCCTCACCCGCACCCTCCTCGCGCTGCGCGTAGGGAGGTTGATCCCTCTCCCCTCGTGGGAGAGGGTGCCCGCGTGAGCGGGCGACACGCGCCCCCTCATCCGGCGCCTGACGGCGCCACCTTCTCCCACGAGGGGAGAAGGAGCGCGGAACCGGCCTCCGCAGGCACACCCCCAGCTCCCCCGCCGCGAGGAGGTGAAGGGGCGCCGGGCCGAGCCACTCCGCCCGCCGCCTCACCCCTCCGCGCTGACGGTCCCCTTCTCGATCAGCATCTCGCGGATGAGCTTCTTCGGCACCTTGCCGTAGCCGGATTTCGGCAGCTCGTCCCAGACCACGACCTGCCTGGGCATCTTGTAGCGCGCGAGCTTGCCGTCGAGGTGCCTGAGGATGTCTCCCTCCGCAACCGACGCCCCCGGCCGCGCCACGAGCACGGCGATGCCGGCCTCGCCCCAGCGGCGGTCGGGCACGCCGAGCACCGCCACCTCCGCCACCGCAGGATGGGTGAGGATCACCTCCTCGATCTCGCGCGGATAGACGTTGGAGCCGCCGGATATGTACATGTCGGAGGCCCGGCCGGTGATGTAGACATAGCCCTCCTCATCGCGGTGGCCGAGGTCCCCTGTGCGGAAGAAGCCGTCGCGGAAGGACTTGGCGTTGGCCTCGGGATTGTCGAAATAGCCGGCAAAGACCGCGGGCCCGGCGACGCAGATCTCGCCGGTCTCGAAGGGCGGCAGCTCGCGCCCCGCATCGTCGAGGATCCGCACGTCCATCGCCGTGCGCGGGAAGCCGCAGGTGCCGATGCGGCCCTGCACAGCGTCGTCGGCATCGTGCTCGCGCGGCGGGAAGACGGTGATGTTACCGGTCACTTCGCCTAGGCCGAAATACTGGACGATGCATTTGCCCAGCACCTTCAGCGCCGCCTGCTGGTCGGCGCGGTACATGGGCGAGCCGGCATAGATGACGTGGCGCAGCGAGGAATGGTCGAAGCGCCCCGCCGCCTCGTGGGAGGCGAGCATGGTGAGGATGGTCGGCACGGTGAAGAGGTTCGTGACCCGATGCTCCTCGATCAGCCGGAATGCCTCCTCGCAGTCGAGCCGCTCGGAAGCGAGCAGCACGGTGCGGGCGCCGCGCGCGACCTGGGTGAGCTGGTGGATGCCGGCGCCGTGTGACAGCGGCGCGACGACCAGCGAGGCATCGTGCTCCGAGGTGCCGGGAACGAGGTCGGCGAGGTGATTGGTCACCACGAAGCCCATCTGGCCATGGGTGAGCACGGCGGCCTTCGGCCGGCCGGTGGTGCCGGAGGTGAAGAAGAACCAGCAGGGATCGTCATACTCGACAGGCGCGGAGCGGACGGGGGGCAGGGCGCTGCCCTCGGCCACCAGCGCCTCCCAGTCGCAATCCGCGAAGGTGGCCGGGCCGATCGACACGGTGAGGACGAGGTCGGCATCCTCCGCCTTCACGGCGCTCGCATGGTCGGGAAAGACGCTCTCGCAAAGCATGGCCTTGGCCCGCGAGGCCCGGGCGATATAGGCGACCTCCTGCGGGGTGTTGCGGAAGTTGGTGGGCACCCAGACCGCGCCCAGCGTCCAGACCGCGAACATGGCCTCGAACATGGCATTGCCGTTGCGCGCCTGGCAGAGGACGCGGTCGCCCTTGGCGACGCCGCGGGCGGCAAGGGCCGTCGCTGCGGCGGTGACCCGCGCCGCCATGGCCCTCCAGGACCAGGTTTCGCCGCGCCAGACGAGGCCTGGATGATCCGGCAGGCGGCGGGCCGTGCCGTGCAGCAGGTCGGCGAGGTTCATCACCCGCCGGCTCATGGGGGCGGGCACGAGGGTGCCGTCGGCGGCGAGGTGCGGGCCGAGCGTCGATGTCATGGCAGGCGTTTCCTGGCAGGCGTTTCTATTCCGTCTTTTGCGGAACGATAGCACCGGCCCGGCGGCTTTCACCCCCGCCGCTCGGCAGGCCCCGCCTGCGTCAGGCGGCGTGGCGGTCGGCGGTGGCGCCGAAATGGCCGATATAGCGCGGGCTGATGGCGCTCACCGGCAGCACCACCAGCACATCGGTGGTGTTGAACTGGCGGTCCACCACGGCGCCATCGCCGATATAGGCGCCGAGGCGCAGATAGCCCTTCACCAGGGGGGGAAGGGCATGCAGCGCCTTCTTCATGTCGATGGCCTCGGCCGACAGGCGACCCATCTCGACATGGCGAGAGGGCAGGGCGCGCGCCGCCCATTCGGCGGGGGCCCTGGCATTGTGATGGAGGAAGGAGAGTTCCAGCGACAGCGCGCGGGGATCGGTGCCCTCGAGGCTGGCGCAGCCGAACATCACGTCGATGCGGTGGGCGAGGACATAGGTCCAGATGCCGTGCCAGAGCAGTTCCACCGTCCGCTTGTTGCGGTAGGGCGGGAGCACGCAGGAGCGGCCGAGCTCGAGGAAGCGCTTGCCGCGATGGCGGGCGAGAAGGCCAGAAATGTCGAACTCGCTGGCGGTGTAGAAGCCGCCATTGCGGTCCGCCACGTCCTGGCGGAGCAGGCGGTAGGTGCCGACGATGGCGGGGCGCGGGGCGCCCAGCGGGGGGCGCTCGGTCACGGCGTGGTCGATGACGACGAGGTGGTCGCAGATGGCGTCGAAGGCGTCGATGTCACGGCGGGCAAGGCGCGACGGCCCGTCGGCGATGGCCTTCATCTCCTCGTAGAAGACGTGCCAGCGCAGCTTCTGGGCGCGGCGCACCTCCGCGGCATTGGCGGCGAGGCGCACTTCCAGGCTGCCGATCCGCCCGAGTGTCCGCGGCAGGACCACGCCGCCGGCGCGCGGGGCGATGCCGCCATAGGCGCGCATGATCGGGATGATCTTGCGACCCTGGTCGGCCCAGACGGAGGGGCGGAAATGATTGGCGAGGCTGGTGCTGGCCCGGGTGACGGGTTCGAGCATGGTGGGTCTCCGGGCCGGACCCTAGCCGAATCGGCCGGTCTAGCGTGAGGAGACGACGTGCCGCATGCCCCCGACGATGGGATGACGGAGAGACGACGAATCCGTGACTGGCGACGGGTGCTTAGTCGGCAATCTTCAGCTGCGGTGCCTTGGCCGAGGCATCGTCCATCGCCTTGCGGGCCTCGCCGAGGGCGAAGAGATAGGCGTTGGTGGCGTCCATCACCCGGTTGGAGGCCTCGGCGAGCTCGGCGAGCACCTTGGACTTCTGGGCGTCCGAGATCGCGCTGACGCGGACCGCGTTGCCGAAGGAGGCGAAGCCGCCTGTCAGCTGCCGGAGGATCTCCAGCTCGGACAGGCCGTTCGGACGCTGCATGTTCTGGCTGACGGAAACAAGCTTCACGAAAGACCCCCTCGGTCGTTCCGTGAAGCTGTCATGCGATGGTTAACGCCCGGTAAATCCTTACCCTGCGTGTGGGCCCTGCGGCCTCAGATCGTCTGGTTGTAGGCGCCGACCTCGGGGTTCTCGCGCAGCACCGTGTCGACGGCCTTGAACATGTCGCGCATGCGCTGCTCGGAGACCGGGCTCTCCACCACCACGACAAGCTCGGGCTTGTTCGAGGAGGCGCGGACGAGACCCCAGGTGCCGTCGGGCGTGCCGATGCGCACGCCGTTGACGGTGACCAGCGAGGTGATCGGCGAACCGGCGACGGTCTCGCCCGCTGCCTTCATCGCCTCGAAGCGCTTCACCACGCGATCGACCACCTCGTACTTCACCTCATCGGCGCATTTCGGCGCCATGGTCGGCGAGCCCCAGGTCTTCGGCACCTCGGCATAGAGCTCGGCCATGGACTTGGTCGGATTGCGGTCGAGCATGTCGATCACCGCGATGGCGGTGACGAGGCCGTCGTCATAGCCACGGCCGACCGGCGCGTTGAAGAAGAAGTGGCCGGATTTCTCGAAGCCGGCGAGGGCGTTGAGGTCACGCACCCGGCGCTTGATGTAGGAATGGCCGGTCTTCCAGTAGTCGGTCTTGGCGCCGAGGCGCTTCAGCTCCGGATCGGCGTCGAACAGGCCGGTGGACTTCACGTCGACGACGAACTGCGAGGGGCCGTGCACCTTGCAGAGGTCGCGGGCGAGCATCACGCCGATCTTGTCGGCGAAGATCTCCTCGCCGTGGTTGTCGACGACGCCGCAGCGGTCGCCGTCTCCGTCGAAGCCCAGCGCCACGTCCGCACCATGCTCCTTTACGGCATCGGACATGGCATGAAGCATCTTCATGTCTTCGGGGTTCGGATTGTAGCGCGGGAAGGAATGGTCGAGCTCCGCGTCGAGCGGGATCACCTCGACGCCGAGCTTCTCGAGGATCTGCGGCGCGAAGGCACCGGCCGTGCCGTTGCCGCAGGCGGCGATGACGCGCAGCTTGCGGGTGACCTTCGGCCGGTTGGTGAGATCGCGGATGTAGCGCTGGGCAAAGTCCTCGACGAAGAGGTAGGAGCCGCCGCCGACGAGGTCGAAATCGGCCTCCAGCACGATCTTCTTCAGCGCGCCCATCTCGTCGGGGCCGAAGGTGACGGGGCGCTGGGCGCCCATCTTCACGCCGGTCCAGCCATTGTCGTTGTGGCTGGCGGTGACCATGGCGACGCAGGGCACGTCCAGCTCGAACTGGGCGAAATAGGCCATGGGCGACATGGCGAGGCCAATGTCGCGCACCTTGCAGCCGGCGGCCATCAGGCCGGTGACCAGCGCCATCTTGATCGAGGCGGAATAGCCGCGGAAATCATGGCCGACGACGATCTCGCGCTTCACGCCCATGCGGCCGATCAGCGTGCCGAGGCCCATGCCGACGGCCTGCACGCCCATGAGGTTCAGCTCCTCGCCGAAGAACCACCGCGCATCGTACTCGCGGAAGCCGGTGGGCTTCACCATGGGCAGGGATTCATAGGCAGCGGTGTTCGGCTTCAGGCTGGCGAGCGGCTTCGGGAACATGCGGGCTGAGCCTCTGTCGTCGTTGTCTGTCGTCGTTGACTGGCGTCGCCGACGTGGATCCTGGCGGAAGGTCGCGGCCGCCTTATACCGCTGGGCCCGCGATCTGACCATGCGGCCGCGCGCGCCACGGCTCGAGGGAATGCCACGACTGCGATGAACCGCCGATGAGCGGATCGGGTTCCCGGCGACCTGTCGCCTCAGGCCGCGACAGAACCGGAGGCGCCGGCTGTCATCCGCACCTTCAGGAAGCGCATGGCCCGCTGGGCGGCGGCCTGGTCGACGGCCTCGTATTCGGCGGCGGTGATGGTCTGGGCCGGGCCGCGGCGCTTGCGGGCCCGCAGTTCCAGGGCGCGCGATAGGGTCTGGTGGGACAGCTCGAGCGAGCGTGCCGCCAGGACGACCGTGTTGAGGTCGCCTGCCGCGAGCTGCTGGAACATGAAATTGCGGTCGAAGCGCAGGAAATGGGCGAGGATCTGGGCAAGGTCGAGCAGGCGCCCGCCGTCGAGGATCGGCCGCAGCGCGTCGTCGAGCGAGACCGTCCCGGCGGCGACCGCGGCGATGACGCGCTCGGTGCTGCTCATATTGGCGCGGCGGCGGCGCAGTTCCTCGAGAATGAGCGCGTGGGCGCGCGCCTTCAGGGCATTGGCCGGGCCTTCGCCCGTCTCGCTGCCCTCGCCCGAGAGGCGGGCGCAGATCATGGTCTCCAGCTCGTCGATGACGGCGGGAGGCAGGTCGCCACGATCCGCGAGGCACAGGCAGAGGTCCTCGTCGGTGCGGGCCCGCGCCACCATCCGCGTCATGCCCGCCGCGGAGACCTCGGCGCCGGTATTGGTGGAGATGGTGCGCAGCACGCGATTGCTGCCGCGGTCGATCAGCACGTCGGTCACGCGCGAGGAGAGGAAGGCGCGCGTGGCGATCGCCTGGAGGTGGTCGTCTCCGGTGGTCTCGGCAAGGGTGATGATGTCGGTTTCGGTGAGGACCGGCGAATGGGCGAGGATCGGCCGGGCGACGGCGATATCCTCGTCCGCGGCGAGAGAGAGCGCGAGATCGCGCGGCACGCGGGCCTGCGGGGCGAGGCTTTCGGTCACCTGCGGGCGCTGCTCGGGGTTGAGCTTGCGCATCACCGTGGTGACGATCTCGGTGAAGAGATATTCCTCGGCGAGGGTCGGGCTGATGGTCCGCGAGAGATAGAGATCCGCCACGCCGCGCAGCAGGGCGAGGCGCCGCTCGCCATCCTTTTCGAAGCCAAGGCGCCCCAACTGGTGGATCAGGCTCGGCGCTTCGGCTTCGGTCGGCATGGTCATGGGTCGGTCCCGGCAAGTCGGCTTGGGATGGTCGCCCCCGGAGGTCCGGGGCACGAGGCATCCTGTATGCCGACAATTCTCTGCAAATTTGCTGTTTGCCCCGCCGCCGGGCTGGTTAACGCGCGGCAGGCTTAACGCGTCGTCACCGAAAGGCCGTCACGTGGCCTCGAGCGGTGGGGCGAGCGTGTGGCGGGCGAGAACCCAGGGGGCCTCGTCCATGGTCATCACGCGCATCTCGCCGACGGCCGCGAAGAGCTGCCTGAGATAGTCCTCGATGGCGACGAGGGCGCCGGCTTCGGTGCGCAGGGTCAGCCGGTCGGTTGCCACTTCCAGGATGCCGCCGAGCCAGCGGGCATAGATGCGGGGTGGATGCGGCATGGGGGCCTCGGCGCGGACGACGCGGGCAGGGGCGCTGCCGGGGTGCGGCTGCGTCGGCGAAAGGCACTCGGGAAGTCGAAGGCCGCTTCGGTGCGCCTCAGCGGGCGTCGAAGCGGCGCTCGTCGTAGATGACGCGAACGAGGTCGGCCGCGTTGCGCGCGCCGAGCTTTTCCATGATGCGGGCCCGGTGCACCTCGATGGTGCGCGGGCTGATGCCGAGGCTGCGGCCGGCCTCCTTGTTGGAAGCGCCGCGGACGAGTTCCTGCAGCACGTCGCGCTCCCGCGGGGTGAGCAGGCTCGCGCCGCCCGGGCCGAGCGCCGAGATCGGGTCCATCCGCTCGGCGTGGCGGCGGGCATGTTTGGCGATGGCGCGGCTGACCTGGTCGAGGATGCCCTCGGAGGAGAGCGGCTTCTCCGCAAGGTCGGCGGCACCGGCCTGGATGACGGCCACGGCCATGGGAATGTCCGCCCGTCCCGACATCATCACCACGGGTCCGTCGAAGCGGCGCGTGGCGATCTGCTGGAGGACGTCCAGGCCGTTCGTCCCGGGGAGGCAGAAATCGAGGAGGATGGCGTCGGGATGGCGCTGTTGCAGCGCCATGAGAAAGGCCGTCGCATCGGAGAACCCGGTCACGCGATAGCCAGCCTGTTCAAAGATCAGGGACAGGCAATCCCTGACAGCGGGATCGTCGTCGACGACGAAGAGGTCTGCACTTCTGGCGTCCGTGCGCATGACCGCTTTACCCCCGCGGCTGCCTCTCGCCGGGCGTTCTGGCCGCGACGTCAGGGCAAGTGTCAGCCGGGCCGCGGCGCGTCCCTATGCGACAAATTGACGCAGCGTAAGATTCGGGTGATCCAGTCGCGCTCAGGCCCGCGCCAGGGTGCGCTCGCGGTAGAGCAGGTAGAGGCCCGAGGCGATGACGATGGCGGCCCCGGCAAGGGTGTTGGCGGCCGGCACCTGGGCGAAGACCAGCCAGCCCAGCGACACCATCCAGACGATCTGCGTGTAGATGAAGGGCGCCAGAACGCCGGCCGGGGCATAGCCGTGGGCGGTGATCAGCAGCCAGTGGCCAAAGGCGCCGAAGAAGCCGATCGCCACCATGCCCGCGACGACCATCAGGCTCGGCGGCGTGGTCCAGACGAGCGGCACCAGGGCCGTCGCCACCACGGCGCCAAAGGCGACGGAGTAGATGGAGGTGGTGGCGGCGGAGTCGTGGCCCGCCAGCATGCGGGTGAGCAGGTTATAGACCGCGTAGCAGCAGGCGCCGGTCATGGAGAGCAGCATGGCCCAGTGGACCTCGCCGCTCCACGGCCGGGTGACGACGAGCACCCCGAGGAAGCCGACGATCACCGCCGCCCAGCGCCGTGGGCCGATCCATTCGCCGAGGAAGGGGCCGGAGAGGATCGCGACGATGAAGGGCGTCGCGAACATGATCGAGACGGTCTGGTCGAGCTGCAGGAACTGCAGGGCGATGAAGTTCAGGGCGGTGGATCCAAAGAGAAGGGCGGAACGGATGGCCTGGATCCACGGCCGGCGCGTCACCAGCACGCCGGGAATGCGCACGGGATTGAAGATGATCAGGATCATCACCAGCGCCGTGGTGTAGCGCGTCCAGACGACCTGCATCGGGTCCATGTAGGCCCCCAGCCATTTGGCGAGGGCGTCGAGGCAGGCGAAGCAGGCGAGGGCGGCGCACATCAGGCCGATGCCCTTCAGGCGGGCGCGCGCCGCCAGCGCCGCGGCCGGGACCGCAACGACGTCGTTCGCGGCCGGCTGCGCCGATCCGCCGATCCCTGTTTCGCTGGACATCGGGCACCTCTAGCCGATTTGGCGCGGGGCCGGACCCGTCCCCCCGCATGGGAGCCGTGCGGGGCCTTGCAACGGTGCCCGGCTGCGGCATAGTGGAGACACGGGGCCGGCGGCGGTCGCCCCGTGAGGCGCCTGCGGGCGACCCAAGCACCGCCTCCTGACCGCATGGCGGCGGAGGCATCGCATGGCGAGTTCACCCTTCTTCATCTCCCCCGACGAACTGGCTGGTCGCCTCGGCTCGCCCGACGGCCCGCAGATCATCGACGTCAGGGCCGCCGAGGTCAGGGCCGTGCAGCCGGACCTGCCGTCCGCCCGATGGGTCGCCGATTCCTCCGGCGCAGCGGTCGCCGCCGTCATCGATCCGGCCCGGCCGGTGGTCATATCCTGCAAGGCGGGGCTGAACCGCAGCCAGCGCACGGCGGCAGATCTGCGCGCGATGGGCATTCCTGCCCGTGTGCTCAGCGGCGGCTCGCTCGCCTTCGCAGCGGCTGGCCATCCCGTGATCCCGAGGGCCGCCGTCGATGCCTGGGGCGGCCCGGGGAGAGCCTGGGTAACGCGCCGCGGCCCGAAGATCGACCGGGTCGCCTGTCCCTGGCTCATCACCCGTTTCCTCGATCCGGCGGCGCGCTTCCTCTTCACCGATGCGGATCAGGTGCTGGCGGTCGCGGCCGATATCGGCGGCACCGCTTTCGACACGCCCGGCGCGCCGATCGAGCATGACGGGCCGCGCTGTTCCTTCGACACGCTTCTGGAGGCCATCGGCCTCGCCGGCTTTGCTCCGCTCGCGGATCTCGCCGTGCTGGTGCGTGCGGCCGATACGAATGATCTCACGCTCAGCCGGGAGGCGGCAGGCTATCTCGCCGTCTCGCTCGGCCTGTCGGCCCTTGCCGGCGAGGATGATCACGCCATGCTGCGTCATGGTTTTGTCGTGCTCGATGGGCTTTACGCGTGGATCACACGGGCCCGGACCGAAACCCACAGCTGGACGCACCGCGCATGACCGTCATCGATACTCCCCGCCAGGAGGCTCCCGCCGTTCCCTTCTCGGAAGCGCTCGCGGTCTGGCTGAAGGTGGGCTTCCTCTCCTTCGGCGGGGCCGCCGGCCAGATCGCCATGCTCCACACGATCATCGTGGAGGAGAAGAAATGGCTCGACGAGAAGCGGTTCCTGCACGCCCTCAACTATTGCACGCTGCTGCCGGGCCCCGAGGCCCAGCAGCTCGCAACCTATGTCGGCTGGCTGCTGCATGGCGTGCGCGGCGGGCTCACGGCGGGCCTCTTGTTCGTCCTGCCGGGCGCGCTGGTGGTGCTCGGCCTGTCGATGCTCTACGTCACCGCCCGCGGCCTACCGGTGGTCGACGGCATCTTCTTCGGCATCAAGGCGGCGGTGCTGGTGATCGTGGTGCAGGCGGTCATCAAGATGGCCAAGCGCGTCGGCGATGCCACGGCGCTGAAGCTGGTGATGGCCGGCTCCTTCCTCGCCATCCTGCTGCTGCAGGCGCCCTATCCGCTGGTGGTCCTCGCGGCCGCTCTCACCGGCGCCCTCATCGCGCCGCCGCCGCCCGCAGGGGCGCCGCCACCCGCCCCGGCGGCCGGGCGCTGGTCGCGCCTTGGCCGCGACCTTGTCGTCTGGGGCGCCGTCTGGTGGGCGCCGGTGGCGATCGCCGCCCTGCTGCTCGGTGGCGGCCACATCCTCACCCAGCTCGGCCTGTTCTTCTCGAAGCTCGCGGTGCTGACCTTCGGCGGGGCCTATGCCCTGCTGGTCTGGCTCGCCCAGGCGGCGGTGGAGCAGAAGGGCTGGCTCAGCGCCGCTGAAATGGCGGACGGGCTCGGCCTTGCCGAGACCAAACCGGGGCCGACCATTCTCGTCACCCAGTTCGTCGGTTTCCTTGCGGCCTACCGGCTGCCCGCGCCCTTCGACGCCATGACCGCCGGCATCATCGGCGCCGCGCTGACCACCTGGGTGACCTTCGCGCCGTCCTTCCTGTTCATCTTCGCCGGCGCGCCCTTCGTCGAGGACCTGCGCCATAACCGTCGCCTCGCCGGCGCGCTGACCGGGATCACCGCGGCGGTGGTGGGCGTGATCCTCTATCTCGCCCTGTGGTTCGGCCTGCACGTGTTCTTCGGGCAGGTCGGCAGCCTGTCGTTCGGACCGGTCTCGGTGCCGACCGTGACGCTCGCCGCGCTCGACTGGAAGGCCGCCGTGCTGGCGGCCATCGCCTTCCTCCTCGCCTTCCGGCTGAAGGTCGGCCTCATCACGCTGATCGGCGTGATGGCGGCGCTGGGGGTGGCCGTGAAGCTGACGCTGGGCTGAGCATACAACTTACCGGTGTCCTGATACGTTGCCGGCTGCTCTGGGGGCGTGAAGATCAACCCGTGGGAGGCCTGCCGGCTCGTTCGCGCCGGGGGGTCGTCAACCGATGGTCGGCGGTGCCCGGTTCCGGATGTCCCGCGACGAGGATTGCTGGAGGACAGGCATGGCAACGGCAGCACAGCGGGCCGCATTCATCACCGGCGGAGGATCCGGGATCGGACGCGCCCTGGCCAGGGCCCTGGCCGCGCGCGGCACCGCGGTCTGTGTGGCCGACACCAACGACGCGGCCGCGCAGGCCGTGGCGGGCGAATGCGGCGCCGATGCGAGCAGCGTGGCGCTCGATGTCCGCGATGCCGAGGCGGTGAAGAGACAGGTCGAGGATTTTGCCGCCAGGCATGGCCGCCTGGACTACATGTTCAACAATGCCGGCATCGGCCTCGCAGGCGAGGCGGATGAGATCCCGCTGGAGGGGTGGCAGCGCATCATCGACGTCAATGTCTATGGCGTTCTCCATGGGGTGCTGGCGGCCTACCCGATCATGTCCGCCCAGGGCTTCGGCCATATCGTCAATACGGCGTCGCTGGCCGGCCTTGGGCCCGCCCCCCTGTTCGCGCCCTATGCGCTCACCAAACACGCCGTGGTGGGCCTCAGCACCAGCTTGCGCATCGAGGCCGCGGCGCGCGGCGTGAGGGTGAGCGTGGTGTGCCCTGCGGCCGTGGAAACGCCGCTGCTGGATTCACAGAACCCCGGCGATCTCGGCATTGGCTGGGCCCCCGACGCGCGACGCTTCCTCACCGCGCTCGCCGGCCCGCCCTATCCCGTCGAGAGTTGCGCGCATGACATTCTCATCGCGCTGGAGCGAAACAGGCCGGTGATCGTCCTGCCCGGCAGGGCGCGGCTGGCGTGGAGGCTCGGGCGCCTGTTTCCGGGCCTGGTGGAAAAGATCGGCTTGTCGGCCGTGGCGACCGAGCGGCGTTCACGGCGCTAGGCGCGCAAACATCCGCAACCGCGGCCCATCAAGGCTGCGCCTGCGGGATCACGACCCGCCGGCGAAGCTCCGCGGCGCCGGGCTGACCACGCGGCCGCCGGCCTGGATGACGGCAAGGCCGCGCTGCGGCGTGCCGTCGGCACGGAAGCGGAAGAGGCCGTCGACGCCGTTGAAGCCGGAGGAATTGGTCAGCACCGTCTCGGAGAAGCGCTGCGAGCCCTGCGTGCGCACGAGCGCGGCGATGAGCGAGACCGAATCATAGGTCAGCGAGGCGATGCGCGCCGGATCCTGGTTGAAGCGGGCGCGGTAACGACCGGCGAAGCTCTGGAAGCCCGCCTCGTCGGGGGCCGCATAGAGCGCGCTCGGGGCGGCCTGGGCGGCGGCGCGGTTGCCGACCCAGGGGCCGACGCCGAGGATCTGCACGCGGCGGGTGTCGATGCCGGCGGTCGAGAGCGCGCGCACCGCGGCGCCGTCGTAAGGATCGGGGACGAAGATGGCGTCGATCTGGCCGGCAATGCCGGAGAGCTTGCTCGCCGCGGCGTTCACGCCATTCGGATCCAACGGGAAGGTCTCGATGGCGACGACGCGGCCGCCGGAGCGGCTCACCGCCTCCTGGAAGGCGCCCTGCACGACCTGGCCGAAGGCCGAGTCGGGGACGAAGGCCGCATAGGAGCGCTTGCCGCTCTGGGCGGCGTGCTGGACGATGCGGTCCACCGTGTTCTGCGGCGTGAAGCTCATCAGGTAGACGCCGCGTGTGGCGACGCTGGTATCGGTGGAATAGGCGATGATCGGCTTGCCGGCCGGGCGCGCCACGGCGGCCGCGCCACGCACGGATTCGGCCAGAAGCGGCCCGAGGATGAGCTCGGCGCCCTCCTGGATGGCGGCCTGGGCAGCCGCCTGGGCGCCGGCGGCCGTGCCGCCGTCATCCTTGACGAGAATGGTGACGTCCGGTCCCTGGAACTCGGCGATCGCCATTTCGGCGGCATTGCGGAGTACTGTGGCAGTGTTGCCGGCGGCGCCGCCGGCCGACAGCGGCAGCAGCAGCGCGATGCGCACGGAGCCCGTGCCGATGGTGGAGCCGGCATCGGTCGGCGCCGCAGGCGTCGCGCCGGGAATGGGGCCGCTGGCCGTGGGACCGCCGAGATTGGTGCCCGAACAGGCCGCGAGCAGAAGCGTCGCCGCGCCGATGAGCGCGCCGCGCAGGGACACTGCGCCAGCGGCCGTGCCGCCGCCCGTCATCGATGTCGCCATGTCCGAAGGCCTCCGCATGCCCATGATCGTCCGCCCCGCCACCGGAATAGCCGTGAGCCGGGCCAAAGGTCAAACCGCAAGCGCGGCAATTGCGTGGCGCTTCGGCCACAGCCGTCCCCATGTGCGACTGTCCGGCCTGCCGAAGACCGAAGGATGGCGTGACGGCGGCAGGGGTGACGGAGGGCGCGGCCAGGGCAGCGGCACCCGCCTTTCCGGCGCGCTGGCGCGCCTTGCCCGGCCTGGCGTGGCGGGAGTTGCTTCGATTCCATCCGGGCTCGCGGGACCCGGTTCCAGCCGACCGCATGGACGCCCATCCGCCCGCAGCCTAGACTGTGCGCCACATCATGACCGCATCAACCGACCATCCGGCCTCCGGGCGCTCCTATCATCTCGGCGGCACCCGCTTCGAGGCCCGGCCGCTGCCGCCGGGCCTGCACATCGTCGCGACCCCGATCGGCAACCTCCGGGACATCACCCTGCGCGCCATCGAGACGCTGGCGGCCGCGACCGTGGTCGCCTGCGAGGACAGCCGGGTGACGCGGCGGCTGGTGGAGCATTTCGGCCTCGCGGCGCGGCTGGTGCCCTATCACGAGCACAATGCCGCGGAGATGCGGCCCAAACTGCTGGCGCGGCTTGCGGCGGGCGAATCGGTGGCGCTGGTGTCGGATGCCGGAACGCCGCTCATCTCCGATCCCGGCTACAAGCTGGTGGAAGCGGCGCGCGCCGATGGCCATGCGGTCGTGCCGGTGCCGGGCCCCTCGGCGGTCATGGCGGCGCTGGTCGCCGCCGGCCTTCCCACCGACGCCTTCTTCTTCGCGGGGTTCCTGCCGGTGAAGACGGCGGGCCGCCGGGCGCGGGCGCGGGCGCTCGCGGCGGTGCCGGGCTCGCTGGTCTTCTTCGAGACCGGCCCGCGCCTTGCCGCTTGCCTTAACGATCTTGCCGCCGAGCTCGGCGATCGCGAGGCGGCGGTGTGCCGCGAGCTCACCAAGGCGCATGAGGAGGTGCGGCGCGGACCGCTCGCCGAGCTCGCCGCTCACTACCAGGGGGATGCCGAAACGCGCGGCGAGATCGTGCTCGTCATCGCGCCGCCGGGCGAGGCGCCGCCCCCGGATGCCGCCGACCTCGATGCCCTGCTGCGCCGGGCGCTGGCCGGCCAGTCCATGAAGGATGCTGCCACGGCGGTGGCCGAGGCGACGGGGCTGGCGCGGCGCGACGTCTACCAGCGGGCCCTCGCCCTGACGCGGGAGGGCGAGTGAGGCGCGAGGCCGATCCGCGCCGCACCGCCGCGGTGGCGCGCGGCCGCGTCGCCGAGGGCTTCGCCATGCTGCTGCTCCTCGCCAAGGGCTATCGCATCCTCGCCCGCCGCTGGCGCGGCGCCGGGGCCGAGATCGACATCATCGCCCGGCGCGGCGACGTGGTGGTCTTCGTCGAGGTCAAGGCCCGCGCCTCCATGGATCTTGCGGAACTCGCGCTCGCCGCGCCCCAGCGTCGCCGGATCACCGCTGCGGCCGATGCCTATCTGGCGCGACACCCGCACCAGGCCCGTGGTCATAGGCGCTACGACATGATCCTGGTATCGCAGGGCGGCTGGCCTCGCCATATAGAGGGCGCGTTCGATGCCGACGTCTGAAAGGAATGCCTCATGAGCCTCAAGGTCGCCATCCAGACCGACCCGCTGGCCTCCATCAAGATCCGGGGGGATTCCGGCTTTGCGCTGATGCTGGAGGCTCAGGCGCGCGGCCATGCGCTGCACTATTACCACCCCGATTCGCTCGCCATGCGCGACGGCGAGCCGACGGCCCACGTCCATCCCGTCACGGTCCGCGACGTCGAGGGCGACCATTTCACCCTCGGCGAGGGCGCGCGCCAGCGCCTCGACGCCTTCGACGTGATCCTGATGCGGCAGGATCCGCCCTTCGACCTGCACTACATCACCGCGACGCACTTCCTCGAGCGCGTCCACCCGCGCACGCTCGTCGTGAACGACCCCACCAGCGTGCGCAACGCGCCGGAGAAGATCTTCGTCACCCGCTTCCCCCAGCTCATGCCGAAGACGCTGGTGACGCGCGACTTCGACGCCATCCGCGCCTTCCGCAAGGAGGTCGGCGACATCGTGATGAAGCCGCTCTACGGCCATGGCGGCGCCGGCGTCTTCCGCATCCGCGAGGGTGACGAGAATTTCGGCTCCTTCCTCGACACTTTCGCGGCGCTGACCCGCGAACCCTGGGTGATCCAGCACTACCTTCCCGCCGTGCGCGACGGCGACAAGCGCATCATCCTCGTCGACGGCGTCTTCGCCGGCGCCGTCAACCGCGTTCCCGCCGCCGACGACCTCCGCTCCAACATGGTCCGCGGCGGCGCTGCCGAGACCACCATGCTGACCCCGCGCGAGCGCGAGATCTGCGAGACCATCGGGCCCGACCTCAAGGCCCAGGGCATCATCCTCGCCGGCATCGACGTGATCGGCGGCAATCTCACCGAGATCAACGTCACGGCCCCGACCGGCATCCGCGCCATCCGCCGCCTGGGTGGCCCGGACATCGCCGCGACCGTCTGGGAGGCGATCGAGCGCCGCCGCTGAGGGCGGCACGCCGGGCATTCCGCTCCACGCCAGCGTCATCGGCTCTCCAGGCGGTCGCTTCGGAGAATCGATCGACGCTTGTCCTTGACGTCCCGCGCAATACGCCGCCCGCGCGGTGTCTTGATCGCAGCCGCCCGGAGAAATTCGTCTTTCCGCTGATCGCTCCCTCTGTCAGCTGTCCGATGCCCCAAGTCTGATCAGAACAAAAAAGAAACACCATTCGGATGTTCCCTTATTGTTCTTGCAACCGAAACGTGCATGATGGTGCGCGGAGGTGGCAGATGGTGCAGCGTGTGGCGACCGTCGCATTCGAGGGGATCGAGGCCAAGGCCGTCGATGTCCAGGTCCATGTCCTCTCGGGCCAGATCGTCTTCAACATCGTCGGCCTGCCGGACAAGGCCGTCAGCGAGGCGCGCGAGCGCGTGCGGTCCGCACTGGTGGCCTCGGGCCTCGCCCTGCCGGGCAAGCGCATCACGGTGAACCTCGCACCGGCCGACCTGCCGAAGGAAGGCTCGCATTTCGATCTGCCCATCGCCCTCGGGCTCATGGCGGCCATCGGCGCCATTCCGTCCGATGCGCTGGCGGGCTTTGTCGTCCTCGGCGAGCTCGCGCTCGATGGCCGCATCACACCGGTCGCCGGGGTTCTGCCGGCCGCCATGGCCGCCAACGCCCTCGGCCTCGGTGTCATCTGCCCGGCGGCCTGCGGGCCGGAAGCGGCCTGGGCGGGCGAGGATGTCGAGGTGCTGGCGCCGGACAGCCTCGTGCAACTCGCCAACCATTTCCGCGGCACGCAGGTCCTGTCGCGGCCGAAACCGGGCATCCGCACGGCCGATGCACCGCTGGCGGACCTGCGCGACATCAAGGGGCAGGAGAGCGCGAAGCGTGCGCTGGAGATCGCGGCTGCCGGCGGCCATGCGCTCCTGATGAACGGCCCGCCGGGCTCGGGAAAGTCCATGCTGGCGAGCCGCATGCCCTCGATCCTGCCGCCACTAACGCCGGCCGAGCTGCTCGAGGTCTCGATGATCCATTCGGTGGCTGGCGAACTCGAGGGTGGGCAGCTGACGACGCGCCGCCCCTTCCGCAATCCGCATCATTCCGCCTCCATGGCCGCCCTCGTTGAGAAATTACACTGTAACTGAGACATTGCAACTTAAGTGAGACAGTTGACATCTACCATCGTTAATTATCAATGTGTTACGGGTATTTTGAGTGAGTTTTTGGGGTCAGTTTTGAGAAGACGACAAAATCGCGTTGGGACATCAGGCGTCGTTCGTCAATCGGCTAGTGCCAGCAATCAGGGTGGCTCCAATACACACCGCCGCAGCTACACCGACATCAAATGACGAACGCGAGTGTGTTCGACCGAACAGGTTCTTTCGCCGAAGATCCCGAACGCGTTTGCTCGCTGAGCAGGGCCTTCCGATTGAGGGCAACGACTCGGTTCCGCAAGCTCGGCCGCCTCGTTCGGGAGGCAAACCCGGCTACCCAGAAAGTGCAGTAGCTGCGGCGAGGTGGTGTGGAGCTGCGCTAAGACCGATCGCCAAGTCTGGACCACCCGGGCCTATGGCCCGCGCCAGCAGTGGGCTTTCGTTCCTGCCTCAGCGCAGCAGGCAAAGCCATGTAGTTGTCGTCGGGCGGCGGTCATTTGCGATCTTGCGGATAGAGAGCGATGTCGACGCGCTTTAGCGGCATAGTCAGAGTCCACAAGACGCCTGAGCGAGCGAACTCCAGCACGCCTTTGCCCCCAAGCCCTCGGGGTACCAGAGTTTCGACCATCAGGCGGCCGAAGCCTTGTTGAGTGGGCGCCGCCACTGGTGGGCCTCCGGTCTCCTCCCAGCGAAGCTTGAGTTCTGGGCCATCGATCGAAGGACTGACTGACCAGGTCAAACGAACCCTTCCTGCAGTAGCAGACAGGGCACCATGCTTCAGCGAGTTTGTTGTAAGCTCGTGAAAAGCCAATGCGAAGTTTTGCACCTGAGAGCTATCTAGTCCCACTTCCGGCCCGTCGATACTCACCCGCGTGGTGAAGCTCTCCTTTCCGACGAGGGGAGCGATAACGGCTTCGGCAATTGAGCCAAGGCTTGCCGATTGCCACTGTTCTCGCACCAGTTGATCGTGACCGCGTGACAGGGCCAGAACACGCTCCGAAAAATCTGTGGTGAATTCGGTGATGGACTTCGCCCGGCGGGCCGTCTGCGACATGATACTGTTGACGACCGCGAATACATTTTTAACGCGGTGGACCATCTCGTGCATCACGAGCCGCAACTGCTCCTCAGCCCTTTTGCGCGCCGTCACATCGATCGCTACGCACATGACGCCCTGACCGAGCCCTTGCGCCAGCGGTTCAACGCGCAAATCGTACCAATGGGCGCCGGATGGCATCGTCACCATTACTTCAGCCTCCTGGCGGCGACCTGAACGCATTGCCTCGTTCTTCACTGCTGCGGCCTGGGTGGCGGCTGGCAGTGGCAGGACCTCGACTTCATTGCGCCCGACGATCTCGGTTTCCGCCAGTTCCGTGGGAGCGTTGTAGATCCAGACGTAGCGCAGCTCTGAATCCTGCTCGAACACGGTGATGCCGGAGTTTGCGAGGGCCAGCTCAAACCGCTGGTTTAGCCTTGTCAGCTGTTCGGTACGTTCTGCTACTTTGCCTTCGAGCGAGGCCTGAGCCTCGCGAAGCTGCGCCAGGGCGTCGTTCTTGGCATTGACCTCGGACCGCAACGCCTCATTGGCGCGCTCAAGGTCCGCCGGGGACGGAAGCGCCAGCAGTCCTGGCATCAGCTGCCAAATCAGCCCAGCCGTGGCCAGAGATATGATGGCTGTGGCCACCTTAATGAGGCCCTGGAGCCCATAGAACGGCCACCATAAGGTCAACAGGTTGGCGACATGGGTCACGGCGCATGCGATGATGAAGGCTGCAAAAAGGGTGGCGATGCCGAAGTGCTCTCGGCGAAGATCGTGCCGTCGCTTTCGCAGAAAATAGACAATCGCGGCAGGGATTAGGAAATAGGCTAGAGCCGTGAATGCATCGCCAAAAGCGTGCATGGCAACCAGATCGGGCCGCCAAAGAAGGCAGTAGCCGTGAGGGATGAACGAAGCCGCGCCGAAGAGATAAAGGAGAACGCTTTCCATCATCACCTCCTGGAGGTCACTGGCAGTCACCAACATCCATGGATGCCGGCAACGTCAAAAGACACAGCCCCCGATGCTGAAGCCGAGACGTATCTCAGTTCACCGTAGCTGTACCGTGTCGATCAGCCGCATCTTGTCGGTTATCAGGCTGCGCGCGTTCAAAAAGAATGACGCACTGCCGGTAGGTTCTTCCGAGTTGTAAGACTTGGACGCCTCTCCCACCCGCTCGGCTGGCGTGGCGGGCTTTCACTGACGAAAAGGTACCAATCCTTTCGAAGTCTTTGCCCCTTCCGCCTGTCAAAATGGGGACTAACATGACGGGGCAAAGGACGAATGAGACCTGCCGCGGTCACTGTGATTGTCACTGCGAGATCGGCCTTTTGATTACCCCTGACCGGCACTCGGCCTCCGTCACTGGATGGCCGGCAAGCTCCAGAGGATCAGGCAGGCCAGCGCCACCAGCGTGACGGGGACTACAACGAGTTGCCAAGGCATCGTGCGGCTCAGAACCTCTCCATCGATGTTGGATGACCATTGTCATTTATCCAAGCCTGTTTCCTTGTTCAGGCGATCACGAACAAGCCACGCCGGGGCCCCAAACGATCGACAAGGGGGAGTTCAAGGCCATTGCTGACACAGCCTGTTGAGGGGACGTTTGCGCGCTTAGGACGTGTCTTTCCTGCTGGTTCAGCCCCTTTGGCTTACTTTGCTCGTCTTGCTGATAACGTTGCATGATCTGTTGCACCGCGGCCCGCCAACAGTGCTTTGACGCTTCGGGCGAGGACGCGGTTTCGGGGGATTGCGATTTCTAAGGATCTCCAAACGGCGAGTAGGAGAGGCGACCATTGCGGTCCATTTCTTTGCCTTGGCTGGCTGCGGGTGCCGACGCGCTGGTCCATGGCGTGTCAGCAGAGACGCCAGACCTTCGGTGACCGCATTGACTCTGCCGCACCAGCGTTGGGATATGTTCTCGTTTTGTTCTAATCGCGAGGGGTCGCGTATGAGTAGAGTTCGCTATCATGCCGTAGTGGCATTCGGGGTCGTTCGTGACGGCGACCTGGCACCGGTTGCTGAGGAGGCTGCCTCTTCCCCACAAGCAGCAATTCTCATCGCACGAAGGCTCGCGCGGAACCATGCAGGGGCCGTTGCTTTCAGTCGCACCATGGACATCGGGAGAGGACGCTACGGCCCGGCAACGGTTCACGTTATTGAAGGGCTTATTCCTGGCGACCTTGAGCGAATGTTTGGTCTGAGGGCCGAGAGGAAATCGCGAGAGACAACCGCCAGCCCTCTTCGTATCCCGTCCGCCCTTCGTCATCCCGTCGCTGAACGTGGTCGAGTTTTGCGTACTGTAAGCTTGGGGCCATGAAGTTCCGGGTGATTGCTACCCTGCTTTGGTTCCGGGTGATTGCTACCCTGCTTTGAAAGTTTCCCGAGCTTCGAACATTCCGCAAGGTGATGTTGGGTCCAGTATCGCTGCGAAGGCCGGACAGAACGGGAAAGGGGCGTTCGATTGGAGCTGCGCCTGCTTTCAGCTGGCGCACGATGTCGCCGCTTCCGACGTGACCGCAACGCTGCGACGACGACGTGCTGCGAGCCCTCGCAGGATGTTGTGAGCCTACGGGCTCAACGCTGGGCGATGAGGGATGGTGATGTATCGTTCACCCACAATCACCGCTGACCCCAGTGGCTGAACCGCCCCGGTTTTGCCGGAGGCCGATTGTCGTAAGTTATGCGGCCATCGCTGTCTCTGCCAACGAGGCGTAGTAGCGTTCCTCAGCTTCGGCCGGCGGGATGTTACCGATGGGGTCGGGGAGGCGGCGGTTGTTGAACCAGTCGACCCAGGTGAGCGTCGCGAACTCGACCGCCTCGAAGCTCCGCCAAGGGCCGCGACGATGGATGAGCTCGGCTTTGTAGAGCCCGTTGATGGTCTCGGCGAGCGCGTTGTCGTAACTGTCGCCGACACTGCCAACGGAGGGTTCAATGCCAGCCTCTGCCAGGCGCTCGGTATAGCGGATGCTGACGTATTGCGATCCGCGGTCGCTATGGTGGACGAGCCCAGTTTTGCGGGCTGGCCTTCGCTCATGGAGGGCCTGCTCGAGCGCGTCTAGAACGAAGCTGGCATGGGCAGTCCGGCTGACCCGCCATCCCACGATGCGGCGGGCATAGGCATCGATCACAAAAGCCACATAAACGAAACCAGACCACGTCGAGACGTAGGTGAAGTGCGAGAGCCACAGACGATCCGGCGCTGGGGCATGGAACACGCGGTTGACGTGATCGAGTGGACAAGGGGCGGCCTTGTCCTGGATGGTCGTTCGAGCCGGCTTGCCGCGGATGATGCCTTGCAGACCCAGCTCGCGCATGAGCCGTTCCACGGTGCAGCGTCCAACGTCGACGCCCTCCCGCATCAACTGTCGCCAAACCTTGCGCACACCATAGACCTCGAAGTTCCGGGCGAAGACCCGGGCGAACTCTGAGCGCAGCACCTCGTCCCACTGAGCCCGACCAGACCGCCGAGCGGGATCGCGGCGCTGGGCGCGATGTGCGTAGTACGTCGACGGGGCGATCGGCAGGAACTTGCAGATCGGCTCGACCCCATAGACGTCGCGATGATCGTCGATGAAGGCGATCATCGTTTGAACGGGCGGTCGAGCTCCGCCTGGGCGTAATAAGCAGATGCCTTGCGCAGGATCTCGTTGGCCTGACGCAGCTCGCGGTTCTCCCGTTCGAGCGCCTTCAGCTTCTCCGCGACGTCGGAGGGAAAGCCAGCGCGCTTCCCGCCATCGATCTCCGCCCGCTTGACCCACTCCAGGAGCGTGGGGGTCGAGCAGCCGATCTTGGCGGCGATCGAGGCACAGGCGACCCAGCGCGAGGAGTGCTCGCCCTCCTGGTCGAGCACCAGCCCCACCGCCCGCTCGCGGACCTCAGGTGAAAACTTGTTCGTCGTCTTGCTCATCATGGCTCCATCCTACTTAGAAGTTGGAGCCTCCTGTCTAAGGCCGATGGGCTATTGAGGATCTGCGGCTGGTACCCCGCGAGCCTCCTGGGCG